>NZ_JBEOVJ010000016.1:0-129122 GCF_040295435.1 Streptomyces sp. NPDC002809 | reverse complement strand
CAGACCGCGATGAGTGTGTCGGGGGTGATGCCGGTTGCGCGGAGGTGGTGGGCGAGCTGGTTGGCGCGGTTGTTGATCTGTGTGTAGGTCCACTGCTGGTCGCCGTGGGTGACGGCGATGGCGTCGGGGTCGGTGGTGACGCGGTCCTCGATGAGGGAGTGGATGGTCGCGGTATCGGGGTAGGGGCCGCTGACCCCGTTCCAGTCGACCAGGATTTCCTGCCGCTCCTGCACCGTCAGCATGTTGAGTTCGGACAGGTGGGCGTCGGGGGTGGCTGCGACGGAGGCGGCCAGCGTGCCGAGGTGGCCGGCCATCCGCTCGATCGCCGCCCGCTCGAACAGATCCGTCCGGTACTCCAGAACAGCACGCAGTCCGTCCGGCGACTCGACCGCCGTGAGCGTCAGGTCGAACTTGGCCACACCCCGCTCGATCTCCACCTGCTCGACGTCCGTGCCCGCCAGCGCCCAGGCCTCGCCGTCGGCGCTACCCGGCGCCTGAAGGACGAACATGGTCTGGAACAGCGGGTTGCGCGACAGATCCCGCTCCGGCGCCACCTCCTCCACCAGCCGCTCGAACGGCAGGTCCTGGTGGTCGTACGCGCCCAGGGCCGTGTCCTTCACGCGGTCGACCAGCTCGGTGAACGTCGGGTCGCCGGACAGGTCCGTCCGCATCACCAGCGTGTTGACGAAGAACCCGACGACGTCCTCGATCTCGGCCCGGTTGCGGCCCGCGATCGGGGTACCCACGGCGATGTCGTCCTGGCGGCAGTAGCGGGCCAGCACGATCTGGAACAACGACAGCAGCGCCATGAACATGCTCGCGCCCTGTCGCCCCGCAGCCTTCCGCAGCCCCTCCGCGACCTCGTTCGGCACGGTGAAGGTCACCACGTCGCCGGCGCCGCTCATGTGTGCCGGACGCGGGTGATCGGTCGGCAGCTCCAAGGGCGTGGAGTGGGCGAGACGCTCGCGCCAGTAACCGAGCTGCCGCTCCAGGGCCGGTCCCGTGAGCTGATCGCGCTGCCAGGAGGCGAAGTCCGCGTAACGAACGGGTAGTTCCGGGAGTGTGGGCTCGCGCTCGGCCAGGACCGCGGCGTACAGCTCACGCAGCTCGCGCGCCAGGATGCCGGAGGACCAGCCGTCCGACACGATGTGGTGCACCGTCAGCAACAGGTAGTGGTCGTCCTCCGCGAGACGTACGGCGTCCGCCCGCAGGGGCCGGCCCGTCGTGAGGTCGAAGGGGCGGGTCGCCTCGGCGCGCAGCACCTCCTGGCCGCGTTCCTCGGCGTGGGCGTCGCCCGTCAGGTCGTGCACCGTGACCTCGACCGGCCAGGGCGCGGTGATCACCTGCCGCGGTGTGCCGTCGTCGTCCGCCGGGAAAGCCGACCGCAGCACCTCGTGCCGGGCCACCAGGCCGGACAGCGCCGTCTCGAGTGCCGAGACGTTCAGCGGACCCCGGACACGCAGTGCCATCGGCACCAGGTAGTCGGCGCTTCCGGGGGCCAGGCGGTCCAGGAACCACAGCCGCTGCTGTGCGAACGACAGCGGCAGCGGTCCGTCGGCCTCATTGGCACCGCGTACGATCCGGTCCGCGTCCGCTCGCCGTCGCATACGGGACAGCAGCCGCGCCTCGATCGAGTTCTCGCCCATGATGATGTCCGTCCTCTTCTATGTGTGTGGGCAACGGGTCTCTGCGTGTGGGCAGCGGGCCGCTGAGTTCAGGAGGCCTGTTCCTGTTCGTTTTCCTGCGCGTCGAACAATTCGATGAGCTGTTGCTTGACACCGGTGACCGTCGGCGCCTGGAAGAGCCGGCGAAGGCCGATACGGACTCCGGTCACCGCCTCGACGCGGTTGACGAGCTGAATGGCGAGGAGGGAATGCCCGCCGATGTCAAAGAAACCGTCGTGGATTCCGACCTTCTCGAGTCCGAGCACCGCGGCCATGATCCCGGCGATCTCCGCCTCGATCTCGTCCCTGGGCTCCACGAACCCCGCCGCGATGTCACTTTCGTCGGGGGCCGGCAGCGCCGCGTGATCGACCTTGCCGTTCCGGTTGAGCGGGAGTTCCGGAAGGATCACGAACGAGGACGGCATCATGGCCCGGGGCAGCCGCTCGGCAGCCCACCCGCGCAGCGCTCCGGCGTCCGCCGTACCGCCCGGCACGGGTACGAAATAGGCCACAAGTCGCTTGTCGCCGGGCGTGTCCTCGCGGACGGCCACCGCACACACCCCGACTGTGTCGTGGGTCAGCAACACCGCCTCGATCTCGCCGAGTTCGACGCGCACACCGCGCAGCTTCACCTGCCGGTCGATGCGGCCCAGCAGGTCGAGTTCGCCGTCGGCGGTGAAGCGGCCGACATCTCCGGTGCGGTACATGCGGCCGCCGTTGAACGGGTCGGGTACGAAGCGTTCCGCGGTGAGCTCGGGCCGCTCGTGGTAGCCGCGCCCCACGCTGTCACCGCCGAGATACACCTCGCCCAGCACCCCCGTCGGCACGGGGCGGCGGTCCGGGTCGAGGACGTACACCGTCTGGTTCACCATGGGGCGTCCCGCGAGGACCGGGCCCCCGGGATCGGTGCGCGAGGCCCGCCAGTACGTGGTGTCGACGGAGACCTCCGTCGCGCCGTACAGGTTGACCAGGTCACCGGGGAAGCGGTCGAGAAAGCGGGACACCAGCGTCGGCTGGAGGGGCTCACCGCTCGCGAAGGCGTAGCGCAGGTGCGCGCAGTCATCGGGCAGTGCCTGCGAGACGAACAGGTCCAGCAGGCTTGGGACGAAGTGCAGGCCGACCACGCGATGCGCCCGCATCAGCCGCGACACCTCGGTCATGTCCAGCCGGTCGGAGCCGGGAACCAGCACGACCGTCGCGCCCTGCCACAGCGGCCAGAAGATCTCGTACGCCGACACGTCGAAGGACAGCGGGGTCGCCTGGAGGAAGCCCTCCCCGGGGGTGAGCGGGAAGGCCTGCTGCATGCCGGCCAGGTAGTTCACCACGCCGCGGTGCTCGATGCGGACACCCTTCGGGCGGCCTGTCGAGCCACTGGTGTAGATCAGATAGGACAGGTCGCCGGGGCCGGCGACGGGCTCCGGAGCGGTGACCGGAAGGGAGTCCGGCAGGTCGGCAGCGCTGTCGACGGTCAGCAGTCCCAGGCCCTCGGGCAGCAGCCCGGCGTGTGCGCTGTCGGTGATGACCAGCGGTGCACCGGAATCCTCCACCAGGTACGCCAGCCGCTCCGCCGGATGCTCCGGGTCGAGCGGTACGTACGCCGCGCCCGCCTTCAGGATGCCGAGCAGCGTCCACACCAGGGCGGGGGAGCGCTCCAGGCAGACGCCCACCGGCACGTCCGGCCCGATCCCCGGCTCGGCGCGCAGCCGGTGCGCCAACCGGTTGGCGTGCTCGTCGAGTTCGCGGTAGGTCAGCTGGTCGCTGCCGCACACGACGGCGATGTCGTCCGGGGCGAGAGCCGCGCGAGCCTCGAACAGCTCGTGCAGGGTGGCCGCAACCGGGACCGGAGCCTCGGTCGCGTTCCACTCGGTGAGGATCCGGTGGCGCTCGTCGGCGCCCAGCATCTCCAGTTCGGACAGCACGGTGTGCGGGTGCGCCGTGGCCGCGTCCAGCAGGTGGGTGAAGTGGTTCACGAGCCGTCGTGCGGTGGCCTCGGTGAACAGGTCGCCGGCGTAGACGACGGCGCCGTTCAGTGTGCCGTCGGCTGCCTCGGCGAGGTACATCGACAGGTCGAACTTCGCTTCACGGACCGGGGACTCGATGGGTTCCGCCGTCAGGCCGGGCAGACTCCAGGCGTCCGCGCCGGGCGTGTTCTGGAGCGCGAAGAGAGTCTGGAAGAGCGGATTCCGGGACAGGTCACGGTCGGGTGCCAGCTCTTCGACGAGGCGCTCGAAGGGCAGGTCCTGGTGGTCGTACGCGCCCAGTGCCGTGTCCTTGACGCGCGCCAGCAGATCGGTGAACGCCGGATCGCCGGAGAGGTCGGTGCGCAGGACGAGCGTGTTGACGAAGAAGCCGATCAGGTCTTCGGTCTCGGTCCGGTTCCGGCCGGCGATGGGGGTACCCACCGCGACGTCCCGTTGTCCGCTGTAACGCGCCAGCAGGAGTTGGAACACCGACAACAGGGTCATGAACATGCTCGCGCCGCCTTCGGCGGCCACCGCCCTGGCACGTGCGGCGACGTCGGCGGGAACCGAGAACCGGACGACTTCGCCCTTGCCGGTGCGCTCCGCCGGCCGTGCGTGGTCCGTCGGCAGCTCCAGCGACTCAAGGCCCGCCAAACGGCTGCGCCAGTAGTCGAGTTGCTGTTCCAGCGGTGCGCCGGTCAGCCAGGCTCGCTGCCACAGCGCGTAGTCGGCGTACTGCACCGGCAGCGGCGCGGGCACCGGCCCCTTCTCCAGGGCCGCCGCGTAGAGTGCGGACAGCTCACGTACCAGCACGCCCACGGACCAGCCGTCGAAGGCGATGTGGTGCACTGTGATCGCCAGTACCGCTTCCTCATCGCCGAGGCGCACCAGTTCCGCGCGCAGCAGGGGGCCGGCGGTGAGGTCCACCGGGCGCAACGCGTCCTCGGCAAGGGCCGCCGCACAGGCATCTTCCCGGGCCCGGGCGTCGGCGACGGCACGCAGATCCCGCACCAGGACCGTCACCGGCAGCTCCGGGGAGATCGACTGGACCGGGGAGCCCGCCTCGTCCGTGCCGAACCGGGTGCGCAGGATCTCGTGGCGGGCGACCAGCGCGGTGAAAGCGGTGTTGAGTGCGTCCACGTCGAGCAGGCCGTGGACGCGGTAGGCGAAGGGAAGCAGGTACTCTGCCCTGCCTGGCTCCAACTGGTCCAGGAACCAGAGGCGTTGCTGGGCGAAGCTCAGTGGAATCGGGTCACCGTCGCGCCGCACGGCGCTGATGCGGGAGATGCCGACATCGTCGAGGTCCGCCACTGCCGCAGCCAGCAGCGCGGGGGTGGGTGCGCTGAACAGAGTCCTCACAGGGACATCGACGCCCAGCTGCCGGCGCAGCCGCGACACGACCTGTGTCGCCAGCAACGAGTGGCCGCCCAGCGCGAAGAAGTCGTCGTCGACGCCGACGGCGTCAATGCCGAGAACCTGTGCCCAGACCTCGGTGACCGTCCGCTCGGTCGCGGTGCGCGGAGCCGTGTACGCGGCGCCCAGCTCGGGCCGGTCGGAGGCGGGTGCGGGCAGTGCGCGGCGGTCCGTCTTGCCGTTCGGCGTGAGCGGGATCCGGTCCAGGGGGACGAACGCCGCGGGCACCATGTAGTCCGGCAGGTCGCGCTGGAGGTGGGCGCGCAGCGTGCCTGCCTCGACGGCCGGGTTCGCGACGACGTACGCCACCAGCCTCGGGTCGCCCGGTACGTCCTCGCGCAGCAGGACGGTGGCGAGAGTGACCGACGGGTGGGTGAGCAGCGCTGCCTCGATCTCACCGAGCTCGATGCGGTAGCCGCGCAGCTTGACCTGGTTGTCGCCTCTGCCGACGAACTCCAGATGCCCGTCCGGGTGCCACTTCGCAAGGTCGCCGGTGCGGTACACGCGCCGTGGCGTGCCGTCCACGTCGACCACCGTGAACTTCTCGGCGGTCAGTTCCGGCCTGCCCAGATACCCGCGGGCCAGGCCGGGGCAACTGATCCACATCTCACCCGGGACGCCTACCGGGACGGGCCGGCCGTGGCGGTCCACCACGAACACCTTCGCGTTGGCGACCGGGCGCCCGATCGGCACGTGGTCGCCCGGCCCGGTGATCCGTGCCGTCGCCGCCTCCTGTGCCGCCTCGGTCGGCCCGTAGCCGTTCACGAGCGGTACCGAGGTGTGACGGAACCACTGGCGTACCTGCTCCCGCGGGAGCGCCTCACCGCCGAGCCGCACCAGACGCAGGTGAGGGCCGACGGCGTCCGGCCCGTCGAGCTGGGCGGCCAGCGCGCCGAACGCCGACGGGGTCAGCCAGGCGACCGTCACCTCGTTGGTCCGCAGCGCCTGCCCCAGCATCCCCGGGTCCCACGCGTCGTCGCGCAGCACCAGGGAGGCGCCCGAGACGAGCGGCGCGAACAACTGCCCCACCGAGGAGTCGAAGGAGATCGACGCGAACTGCAGGACCCTGTCCTCGCAGGTGAGGTCCAGCTGTCGCCGGGTCTCCCGCATGCGCGCGCGCAGGGCGCCGTGGGTGATCTGGACGCCCTTCGGGCGCCCTGTCGAACCGCTCGTGTAGATCACGTACGCCAGATCGTCCGGCCCCGGCTCCGGCGCGGAGCCGTCACGGGGGCGGGTGGGAAGATCCGACGGCCAGGTGTCCTCCAGCAGCAGGAGCGGCGTATCCGCGGGCAGCCGCCCGGCGTGCGAGGACTGTGTGACGATCAGCGGGGCCCCGCTGTCCCCGACCATGTAGGCGAGCCGCTCGGTCGGATACGTCGGGTCCAACGGCACATACGCGGCACCTGACTTGAGGATGCCGAGCAGTGCGCTCACCATGTCGGTGCCCCGGTCCACGCAGAGGGCGACCAGGGTCCCGGGACCCGCTCCGCGCTCACGCAACAGGGCGGCGATCCACTCGGCCCGCTCGTCCAGCTCCAGATAGGTCAGGTGATCCGAGCCGCAGCTGAGGGCACGGGAGTTCGGGCGCTCGGCTGCCCGGTCCTCGAACAGGCGGTGCACGGTGACGGCGTCGGGGGAGTCGGTGTCCGCGCCGTTCCACGAGGTGAGGATCTCGCGCCGCTCCGCAGGCGTCAGCATCTCCAGGGCGGACAGCCGGGCGTGCGGAGCGCGGGCAGCCGCACCGAGCAGGGTTTCGAAGTGTCCCGCGAGCCGCGCCATCGTGGCTTCGTCGAAGAGGTCGGTGGAGTAGACGATGGTGCCGTCCAGACCGCCGTCGGCAGCCTCGGTCGCGTAGAAGGAGAAGTCGAACTTGGATTCCTGTGCGGCCAGCTCCAGTTGGCGGATGCTGAGGCCGGGCAACTCCCAGGAGTGGCCGTCGGGAGTGTTCTGGAGGACGAACATGGCCTGGAACAATGGGTTCCGCGACAGCTCCCGCTGCGGCGCCAGTTCCTCCACCAACCGCTCGAAGGGCAGGTCCTGGTGGTCGTAGGCGCCGAGTGCGGTGTCTTTTACGCGGTCGATGAGCTCGGTGAACGTCGGGTCGCCGGACAGGTCGGTCCGCATGACCAGTGTGTTGAGGAAGAAGCCGACCATGTCCTCGATCTCGGCGCGGTTGCGGCCGGCGATCGGGGTGCCCACCGCGATGTCCTCCTGGCCGCTGTAGCGCGACAGAACGACCTGGAACACGGCGAGCAGCGTCATGAACAGGCTCGCATGCGTGTCGTGCGCCAGCCTGCGGGCCCCGTCGGCGGTCGCGGCGGGGATGCTGAAGGTGAGCATCGCCCCGTTGCCGCTGCGCAGCGCCGGGCGTGTGCGGTCGGTGGGGAGCTCCAGGGGTTCGACGCCCGCCAACTGTGCACGCCAGTAATCCAGCTGATCGGACAGCACCTCACCGGTGAGCCATGCACGCTGCCAGACCGCGAAGTCCGCGTACTGCAGCGGCGGTTCGGGCAAGCCTGCGGGTACGCCCGTGACCCGCGCGGTGTACAGCGTGGTGAGCTCCCGCGAAAGTACCCCCACCGACCATCCGTCGAAAGCGACATGATGAATCGTCAGGGACAGCAGGTGATCCTCTTCGTCCAGCCGGATAAGCAGGGCGCGGATCATCGGCCCGGTGGCGAGGTCCATCGGCCGGAAGCCCTCGGTGCCCACGAGCGCGAGGGCGGCCTCTTCCCTGGCGTTGCCGTCCGTGACGGACCGCAGGTCGTGTACAGCCATCGGTAGGGTGCGGGGCTCGTCGACGATCTGCCCGGGGGTACCGTCCTCGTCGGTGACGAAACGGGTCCGGAGCACCTCGTGCCGTGCGACCAGCTCGGACAGCGACGCCTCCAGCGCCGGCACGTCCAGCGGACCGCTGATGCGCAGCCCCATGGGAATGAGGTACTCGGCACGGCCCGGCTCCAGTTGATCCAGGAACCAGAGGCGGCGCTGCGCAAACGACAGGGGCAGAGGCCGCCCGTCCCGGGCGGCCGGAGGGATCGCGGAGGTGTCGCCGGAGGCGGACGACGAAGCCAGGGCATCCGTGCCATCGGCCAGGCCCTCGTCGCCCCCGTCCAGAGACTCGAACAGCCGGCGGGTCCGTTGCATGGCCTCTTCGGCGAGGAACGAAGCCACGGCCCGTACGGTCAAGGGGCCCGATACCAAAGGTGCCTGGAAGTCGGAGCCGAACTCCTCCGCCACCCGGCGGGACATCTCCGCCAACTGCTCGCCGGTGCCGCCCAGCAGGAAGAAGTCGGACTCCGCCGTCAGCACCTCGGTGCCGAGGACGGACCGCCACACGTCGGCTATCCGGGCCTCGGCCGGCGAGAACGGCTCACGCCCCGCTTCCCGGCCGGGTGCCGGCGCCGGGGGCACCATCGGATTCGTAGTCATGCGTCCACCAGTTCCTCGTCGTCGACCCGTAACGGAAGGCCCTCGGATGCTCAGCCGAGTTCGATGCTCGCAGAGCGATCTTGACGAGATAACTGGTTACTTCTGCCCGGAGAACATGGGCACTTCTGCCCGTACGACGCAGCTCCGGGTGCCCCGGAGCTGCACGGTGACCACGCTGTTCTCAGGCCGCGGCGTGGACCGAGGGCTCCTCGTGCGGCAAGGCACTCGCCGCCGCGCTCGCCGGACCGGCCCCGGCCATGTCGTCCGCGGCGTCGATGGTGGAGGGTTCGGACACCGTCTGCTTGCGCATCCCGGACCATTCACGGCTCATGCCGGGAAGAGCAATGGCGACCAGATACAGCCCGCCCACGATCCACAGCGCCGCCGACGTGCCGGTCAGGGTCACCAGCCCCGCTCCCAGCAGCCCGCCGAACGGGATTCCCGCCCAGGTGACCGCCTGGGCAAGTGTCTTGACCCGGCCCAGCAGCGGTGTCGGGATCAGCTCGTACGTCACCGCGCCCACGATCGGGTTGACGAAGCCGGAGCCGAGCCCGCCCACTGCGAGCACCGTCAGCACCAGCCACAGCGGCGCACCCAGCGCCATCGCGGCGAACCGGGGCAGGCCGCCGAGGGCGAAGCCGATCAGGTAGACGGTGCGCCGCGGCAGTCGCTCGGCCACCCCGGCGGCCACCAGCGCGGCGATGATCGACGTCGCTGCGAAGACACTCACCACCAGGCCGATGGCTGCCGCGCCGTTGCCCGACTCCTTCGCCCACACCGGCAGCAGTACCGACATGAACGCCTGGTCCAGGAGGTTCGTCACCGCCAGCATGAGCACGATCGACCGCAACAGCTTCGCGTCTCGCAGGAAGGCGGCACCCTGGCGCAGTTGAGAGAGGTAGCCGCCGCTCTCCTCGACCGGGGTTTCGTGCGGCTCGGGCACCGGGTCGGTGAGCGTGGTCGAGACGATCAACGCCGACACCGCGAACAGCGCGGCGGTGATCCACAGCGCGTACAGGCTGCCGAAGGCAGTGACGACCACGCCCGCGAGGGCCGGCCCGACGGTGGTCGCGGTCCGCTCGACAGCGGCCGAAAGACCGGTGCCCCGCTCGATGGGAACGCGAGCCGCGCGGGTGGCCGACGGTACGAACAGCCCCTTGGCGCCGTTGGCCGGCCCGTCGGCCACGCCGACGACCGCGAGCAGGGCCAGGAGCACTCCGAAGGGCAGGTTGCCTGTCAGGTAGAGCAGCGGGGCGGTGGCCATCGCGGCGGTGGACATGAGGTCGCCCGCCACACTGATCCGCTTGGGGCCGATACGGTCGATGATCGGACCGGCCAGTGCCTGCGAGATCACGTACGGCACTATCTGGCAGAAGGCCACCAGACCGGTCTTGCCGACACTGCCCGTGGTTGTCAGGACGAACCAGGGCAGGGCGATGGACAACACCCTGTTGGCGGAGAGCGCCGCCGCGTTGGCCGACAGCATGCCGACCAGACCGCGCAGGACCCTGGGGCCCGCCTCCGGCGACGTTGCCCGTGCGCCGTTGTCCGCCGCCGTGCTGGCGGCTCCGTGCTGAGTGGCCATCGTTCTACTCCATGTCGCTGGGCTGGATGACTTGCCGGTCCTCGCTGGTCGGGAACAACTGGAACTGGAAGGAGACGCGTGCCGCGTCCTGCGGCACCTGCGCGTCGGCCTCCGCTGCGGCGGACGTGCGCCGGCGGAGCAGGGCGTGGATCTCCGCCGTCAGCTCCTTGGCGTCGGCCGGGGTGAGGGTGAGCGCGTAGTCACCGAAGTCCTGGGCGTCGCGCCACTGGGGCGTGAGTGCGGGGGTTGCCTCGATCGCAGCCGTCATGGCTCCGGACCAGACCCGGCCGAGGGCCTGGAGGTATGCGATGCCGAGCCCCTCGCTGCCGTTCAGCACCTCGTTGTCGGGCGCGACGGTATTGGCATGCGCTGCTTGCCACCACCGCTCACGCCGCCCGCCCCGCGAGGGCGCCTCCGTGATGAAGCCGTACTCCGCGAGTTGGCGCAGGTGGTAGCTGGTCGCCCCGGTGTTCAGATTGAGCCGCCGAGCCACGGTGGTAGCCGTGGCCGGGCCCTCCGTCCGCAGGCTGGTGAGGATCTGGACCCGCAGTGGATGGGCGATGCCGCGCAGGTTACGGGCGGTCAGATGTACCTGTGAGGGCTGCTGCGGTAGTTCCATGAGGTTCAAGCTAGACCACACAGAAGTCTGTGCATAGGAGTTGATGCACGTAAGTGTGTGCAGTTTGGTGCCTCCGGTTGCGACGCTCTGCTCTATGTCCACGCCCCAGAACCGGTCTGGCTTGGCACGGTACGAAGAGACCTGGGCCCGCAGATGGTGGCTCGGACCGAGCTGTCAGGTGCCTACCACGGCAAGCACAACCTGTTCCTTGAAGCGGCTGGAACTGCCCTCAGAGTTGGCGGCTACGAGGAGGCGCCGGCCCGGCGAGCGGGGCTGCGCTTGCAGCGTCGCCGGCCGTAGCGGTCTTGCTGACTGTTTCGGAATGCCGTCCAGCGGAGAGGCCGGCGGCCCATGGAAAGATCTCTTCAGCCACGGGCTCAGGGGAGATGACGCCGTATGGAACGGATTGGGGCAGCACGAGACCTCGTGCTCGGTTACGTCCGCGCTCTGAACGCGATTGATGAGGCCATGAGAGTGGCGATCCCCTCGCTGGAGCGACTGGCAGACGTCCTCGGCCTGGCCCGGTCGCGCCGGATCAGGCGGAGCGATCACATCGGCGCCTACTCCTACACGGTTCATGGGGCAGGCTGCCGCTTCGTCAGTGACAACGGTAGCGAGGTCGATGTGGACTTCGCGGCCGACGGGAGTGAAGTCTTCGACCTCTGGCGGCTGCGCTGGTACGGGCTGAGCCTGCCGGATCCTGTTGACGTCACGGATGAGGAAATGCGGTCCGCGGCGCGGTCGCTGCAACAGCTTCTGACCGAGGTGCGGCCGGGGTGGTTCAGCGTGGCCAGCTGAACTTTTCTGGGTGAGGTTCGTAGGCGGCGGAGGCTTAGAGATGGCCCGCTTTCGGCCGAACAACTCCACTCGGTCCAGCAGCTGGCCGCCACTGCCGCTGAGGCTGTACGGAATGACCGCACTGTTCTCGTGCGCTGCCACTCCGGCTACAACCGTTCCGGCCTCGTGGTCGCACAGACCCTGATCGAGCTGGGCGAGAACTCCACCACCGCCATTGCGCTCATCCGGCAGAGACGATCGCCATGGGCCCTGAACAACCAGACCTTCGAGCAGTACCTCAGCACGGGGCTCGACGTCGCCTACCTCCTGGCCGGACTCGAAAGCCACAGCTGACTAACAGCGGCAGAGGTACAAGAACAAGCTGAGCGGAGGGGGTGGAACTCGGTCTCAGGACGCGTAGCCCGAGGGTGCCGCCGACCCTGCGGTGACCTTGCGTCGGCGGTCGTGCAGGAGTGATAACTGGATTGTCCGTAGCGGTTGGTGGGAGTGCCGCAGTCGGCGCAGGGGCGCGATGTGCCAGGGCAGACAGTTCAGGCGGTGTGCTGCCTGTTGCCGTTGGACGAGTTCGCGGATCAGACGGCGTTCTTGGCGGGGGAACCGGTACAGGTGAGTGGGTACTTCGTCCCAGGTGTGTGTGGAGCTTCGGGTGTCGTCGAAGATGTGGGTGCACTCTCCGTAGCGGCAGCGCGTGTCGAGGGCATCTCCGGTGAACGTGACTTCCCCGTCGCCGGGCTGGTCGGGCTTCGTCGGTGTGCTGTCCAGGTGGTGCGAGGATCTCGCGCCAGCGGGCCCTGTCCTGTTCCTTGCCCGCACCGCGACCTGGTCCTTTCAGGACCGCACCAGTGCCGAGTTCAGCCGAGGGCCGTGGCGAGTATGGGCTGGAGGAGATCCCGCGACCATGGAAGGGCTCGACTGCATCGACTTCAAACCCCCAGGCGCGGGGCGCGGGCGGCCAGCAGACGCAGGACCTCCTGGACCCAGCGGCGCACGGTGGAGGCGGAGATCTGGTTGCCGCCGGTCATGTCGGAAAGCCGCTGGTCATAGCGGAGGACGGCAAGCACGGCTGTCAGCTTGTCGCCGTCCGATGGCTCAAATGACTTGGCCGCCCGGAGCCCCGCGACGACGCGACCGCTAATGGGGATACGCGACTCGATCGTTGTGTAGGACAACGTCGGCGAGCTACGGCTTCACCGTTCGTGGTCGTAGTCAGCCGCCCCCGTAGTCGGTCCCGGCACCCGCGCAGGGGCTAACGACGGACTGCCCATTTCACCAGCGCCGGACAGGGAGGGCCACCCGCAGAGGTCGATTCAGTGGTTCTCGATCAGCGTCCAGTCGATGACGTCCTTGCCAGGGCACCGAACAGCGGGTCGATGTGCCTGTACTTTTCATGGTGGCGCTGGGCCGGTAGAAAATCAGGTCCTTCCAGTTGCGGATGCGCGGGAGGAGTTCGATGCCGAGCATGTGCGCGAGCCCGAAGACAGGCAGCGACTGGCGAGCGTCTCCGCCACGGTGGTGCAGGCGATCCGGACAACGGAGCGCAGGTCGGCGTCCGGCGTGCCGGCGCGACTCAGCACAGCCAACGACTGAGTGACTGCGACGACGAACACGGCGAGGTCATTCACCTCTTCGGCATCAATCTCAGAGGTCGACAGCGCCGCGCTCACGAGCTCTCGCTGGTTGCCGAGCAGGGCTTGCACATGGGTACGGCTGTGCGCGGTCAAAGTCGGCGACTGCAAGGCCGACTGCGCGATGAGGCATCCATCGGGTACCGCCGGGTCGGCGATGCGTTCCAGGACGACACCGAAGAACGCCTCCACCGCGCGGACCGGCTCATCGGGATGCGTCGCGAGCGCCCGCTCGTACCGAGAGCCGTAGATCGACGCATAGCGATCGAGGCACTGGCGGAACAAGGCGTCCTTGCCGCCGAAGGCTCCATAGAGCGACCCGCGGCCGAGCCCGGTGGCGGAGCCGAGCAAATCGAGTGAGGCATCCGCGTACCCCCGCTGCCAGAACACCTGCATCGCCCGGTCCAGGGCCGCGTCGACATCGAACTGCTTTCGACCCGACATGCCACACCTCCCGTGTCGCGTCTGTTCCTTTTCCTGTGATCCTACCAAGGTCTTGGAACGATCAGTCAAAGTATCTTGGATCGATCGGTCAAGGATCGTGTACGGTCGATCTCATGGTTTCCACCTACGAGAGGAAGGGCCGTCGTGATTACTGACAGTGCGCTGGAGACCACGCCGGAGATCGGCCCGTCGACCGCCGCGGTACGGGCACCCGTCGGATTCTGGTTGGTGGCCGCGGTGTACGCCCTGGTCATGCTGGGTGGGACGTTGCCGGTTCCGCTGTACGTGTTCTGGGCGCCGCAGATGGGCTTCGGGCCCTTCACGACGACGCTGGTGTTCGCCACCTACGCGCTCGGCACCGTGCTCGCGTTGGTGGTGTTCGCGTCCCTGTCCGACCGAGCGGGCCGTCGTCCGCTGCTGGCGTCCGCCGTGCTCGCGGCGGCCGCCAGCACGGCGCTGTTCCTCGTCGCCCGGAACGTCGAGACCTTGCTCGCGGCGCGCTTCATGTGCGGATTGGCCACGGGTGTGTTCACCGCCACGGCGACAGCGGCGCTGGGCGAACTCGCCGGAGGACGCCACGCCAGGCGGGCATCGGTCGTGTCCACCGCGGCGAACATGGGCGGGCTGGGGCTCGGCGCCATCGTGGCGGGGGTTTTCGCGCAATTCGGCGGGAACCCCACGCACCTGGTGTTCTGGGTCTATCTAGCGGCGCTGCTTCCCGCGCTCGTCGCCGTCGCCGTCGTCCCCGAGACGGTTGCCGTCCGTCATCGCCCCGTCCTGTCGGTACGCCGCCCGGCCCTCCCCGGGGAGCGGGCAGGCCGGGAGGAGTTCCTCCGTGGGGCAGCCGCTGTCTTCGCGGCGTTCGCGGTGAGCGGGCTGTTCTCGTCGTTGGTTCCGTCGTTCCTTCGCGAGCAGCTGCACGTGGCCGATGTCGCGGCCGTCGGCGGCGTGGTCGGCCTGCTGTTCATCGTCGCCCTGATCGCGCAGTTGGCCGCCCCGGCGCGGTGGTTGTCCAGGCGGTGGCCAGCGCCTGCGTTCCTCGTCGAAGGCATGGTGGTGTTCGAGATCGGGCTCTGGACACGGTCATTGCCGCTGTTCATTGCCGGGACGCTCCTGGCGGGCACCGGTATCGGACTGGCGTTCCGCCGGGGCGTCGAAGCCGCTCAACGTCTCGCCGATCCGGAACGCAGGGCGGATCTGCTCGCGACGTACTTCCTCGCCGCGTACGCCGGAACGATCGTGCCCACCCTGGCCCTGGGCCTCCTCGGCCAGGTGATCAACACGGACATCGCGACATTGTTTCTCGCGGTCGGCGTCGTTGCCGTAACCCTCGCAGCCGCGCTGGGTCGCCGCACCGGCCCGATCACCCATTCCGTCGGCCGGACCGGCCGGCACTGACTCCCGCACATCCGCTCCCCACGAAAGAGGACCGTCATGAGCTCATCTTCGACCGAATCGCTCTCGCCCGAGGGCCCGGGCTCGGTCTCCCGGGCACCGAACCTTCCGTCAGGATTCACCGACATCTTCACCAGCCGGTTCGTCGACACCGGCGAGCTCCGCCTGCACGCTGTCACCGGCGGCAGCGGACCTCCGCTGCTGCTGCTGGCCGGGTGGCCTCAGACCTGGTATGCGTGGCGTCTTCTGATGCCCGCCCTGGCACGGGACTACCAGGTCATCGCGGTCGATCCGCGTGGCGTAGGACTCTCCGGCAAACCTCTTGCCGGGTACGACACAGGCACGCTCGCGGGCGACATGGTGGCGCTGATGGCCGTGCTCGGGCATCAGAAGTTCGCCATGGTCGGTCACGACATCGGGATGTGGACCGGCTACGCACTGGCCGCAGACCATCCGGACCGGCTCGACCGGCTGGCCGTCGCCGAGGCGGCCATCCCGGGCCTGTCCCCGTCGCCGCCTCTGTTCGGGAGCCAGGACCTCAGCGATCGGCTGTGGCACTTCGGCTTCAACCGGCTCGCCGAGGTGAATGAGCTGTTGGTCAGCGGACGGGAACACCTCTTCTTCGCCCACCAGTTCGCCTCTAAGGCGGCGCGCCCGACAGCTCTGCCGGGCCATGCCGTCCAGGTCTATGTCGATGCCCTCGCTGCCAGTCCCGAGGCACTGCGGTCCAGCTTCGAGTTCTACCGCGCACTCGACACGACGATGGAGCAGAACGAGCGGCGCAGAAGTCGCCGGCTGGCGCTTCCCGTCCTGACTATTGCGGGAGCGGAGAGTTCGGGCGAACTGGTCGGGACCACGATGCGGCTCGCCGCCGACGACGTGGAAAGCCTGATCCTGCCCGACTGCGGCCACTACCCCGCCGAGGAGGCACCCGAGGCCATGCTGGCGGCATTGACCGTGTTCCTGGCTCCGTACCGCGACGGGCGAACCGCGAACTAAGACCGACCGGCAAATGGTGTGGCCGCTTATCGGCGGAGGGTGCCGGACGTGGGGCAGGCACGGGCCTGCGTGATCATGGAGTTCTCTGCGCTCAGCGATCACACGGAGGACCTGGGCCTGCGGTGACATCTTGCCTGCTCGAACCCAAGGCCAGGGAGTTAAGGGTCCGGCGCGATTGTCAAGAGGGCGGTCGCGCTGGGAATGAAGATCCACCACCCTGAAAGTTGCTGGTCAGCGGCGCTGGTGTGAGTGCGGTGGTGCTGCTAGGGGTGGTCGGGGGCGAGATCTTTGCCAGGTGATCGTCCGTCACGGGTCTGTTTCCCCGGGCTCCCGGTGCCGACGGCCGCTTCTTCGTAGGCTCCGTCTCGGAGAGCCGGTCCGGGAGGGGAACAGGGATGGCGGACGTGCTGACGTGGGCGATGGAACAGCGATTTCAGCTGAGGGAGCATGCTGAGGTGCTGCGCAAGGAGCTGGCCGGATCGAGGCGCAGGTGGCCCGGCTGGAGGCCGCCGAAGTGGTGTTCGGGCAGTGGGCCGAGGAGACCGACTGCGGGCGGCGGTCGTCGGGCATCGTGGAGCCGGAGCCGGAGCCGGAGCCGGAGCCGGAGCCGGAGCCGGAGCCGGAGCCGGAGCCGGAGCCGGTGAGGGTGGTGGCCGGTCCGGGTGCGGGTGGGATGCGGCTGGTCCCGGACCGGGGGGATGGGAGTGGAGGCCCTGACCTCGGAGTATCGGCGGATCATGGAGATCGTGACCGACGCGGACGGGCCGGTGATGGCCAAGGACATTGCGAGGGCGCTGGGTCGTGAGCTCACGCAGGGGAAGGTCGAGCCGGTCCCAGGGCAGTTGCGCGAACTCGCCGGCCGGGGCTGGCTGGCCCGCACCGGAGCGGGCCGCTACCTGCCCCGCTGACCGGCCGGAATGCCAGCGGACCGGCTAATTTCTGCCGTAACGCGAGGGCCCCTAGCGGGTGTTGGTGAATCTGTGACGAAAAACCAGCCCGCCGAGGGCTCTCACCCTGCTGTCCACCAGGTCTCACTTCCGGTGCCGAAGCGGACCCTCGACCTCGTCGGTGACCTGATACGCCGTGAACGTAATCGGATGGGCACCCGCTGGCGCAAGGTCCCTGCGGGAACCCAGGCGTTGATCGTGCTTGTCGTCCTCCGCTATGACCAGCGGCTTTCCGACATGGCCGGCGGCAACCAGATCTCCGCCTCCACCGTGCGCCGCTGGGTCCAGGAGGTCCTGCGTCTGCTGGCCGCCCGCGCCCCGCGCCTGGACCGAGCTCTGAAGAAGACCGCCAAGAAGGGCGGAGTTGTCGTCCTGCTCGACGGCACCCTGATCCGCACCCGACGCCGCACCGGGACGGAGAACCGCAAGAACTGCAGCGGGAAGCACAAGTCCCATGGCCTGCTGTTTTCTCGCGCTGGCCGACGAGAAGGGCACTCTGATCTGGATCTCCTCCGCCCGGCCCGGCCGGTCCAGCGAGATCACCGCCGCCCGCCACGACAAGATCACCGCACACCTCCGCAAGACCGGCCTCGGCGCCCTGGCCGACCTCGGGTTCGTCGGCCTGGACGACGAACCCGACGACCACCCCGTCATCGCCGGCCGCAAGGCCACCCGGAACCACAAGCTCACCGAAGCGGAGAACGAGGCTAACCGCCATGCTCAGCCGCGAACGCGCCGCCGTCGAGCATGGCTTCGCGAACTTGAAATCCTGGCGCATCCTCACCAAGGTCCGCATGAGCACCCGCCACGCGACCACCCTCCTGCGGGCCTCCTCGTCCTCGCGAACACCGAAGTCCAGAGGTGACCGACGATCTCCCCGCAACGATCATGACGCCGACCGGGGCGAGTACGTCACTCCTGCCCCACACCAGCCCCCTGACCTGCAAAATCAGGATGAAAAGTTCTCAATGAGTTCCCGCGTGTTCCAGGGGTCGTCGTCCCAACAGGCGCCGGTGCGACGGGAAAGGCCAAGTAGGAAGCCGCCTCGCCCGACCGGAGCGATGTTCCTCACAAACATTGAACGGGGGTGCCGGTGTAAGGTCGAGACCGCCCTTGACCTGCACAAAGCAGGCAGGGAGCCGTCTTCGAGGAGTCCACAGTGCTGCGCACTCTGTTCAAGTCAAAGATCCACCGGGCCACCGTGACCCAGGCCGACCTGCATTACGTCGGCTCCGTCACGATCGACGCCGCGCTGATGGAGGCCGCCGACCTGCTGCCGGGCGAGCTTGTCCACATCGTCGACATCGACAACGGTGCCCGCCTGGAGACGTACGTCATCGAGGGCGAGCGCGGCTCCGGTGTCATCGGGATCAACGGCGCGGCAGCCCACCTCGTGCACCCAGGTGACCTGGTCATTCTGATCAGTTACGCGCAGGTCGACGACGCCGAGGCGCGCGGACTGGTTCCGCGTATCGTCCATGTCGACGCGGAGAACCGGATCGTCGAGCTCGGTGCCGACGCCTCCGCACCCGTGCCGGGTACCGACACCGAGCGCAGTCCGCACGCCGTGCCCGCGGCGCGCTGAAGTGCCTCACTGAGCGAGGGAGTATCTCCATGGCAGAGCAGGCCGGACAGACCGGACGGGTCGTGCCCGACATCCGTGACGACAGGGCGGCGGGCAAGTTGCTCGCGTACGTCGACGGCGAGGCCGCCGGGATCATCGTGTACTTCGTGCTGGACGGGACGCCCGCGGCGCTCGTCGCCGTGCACACCGTCGTCGAGCAGGGGCACGAGGGCAAGGGCATCGGCGGTTCCCTGGTCAAGGAGTTCTACGCCATGGCGGCCCGCGAGGGTGTCCCCGTCGTCCCGCTCTGCCCGTACGCGGCGAAGTGGGCGTCGCGCCACCCCGACGAGGCCCCCGAGGCCCCGGTGGAGCTGGTGGAGCGGGCGAAGAAGGAGCTCGCCGTTCACCCCGAGCTCTACTGAGGCCTCGGCAGGTGCCCGCGTCACGGCCGATGGCTTCCTCGTCCGAGGCGGCGCGGTTCCGGACGCGGGCCGGGGTGCCGGTAGCGTGTCGCGGATGAGCCTCGCACTCCTGCACACCTCTCCGGTCCATGTCCCGGTCTTCGACGCCCTGCGCGACGCCCACCACCCCGGTCTCGTCCTGCGCCACCTCGTGCACAAGGACCTGCTCGACCGGGCCGGCGTGCAGGGGCCGGAGGCGGTGACGGGCGACGTCGAGGCACTCGTCGCCTCTGCAGTAGCCGACGGGGCCACCGCAGTGCTCTGCACCTGTTCGACCATCGGTGCGGTCGCCGAGTCCGCCGGGGCGCGGCTCGGTGTCCCGGTCCTGCGCGTCGACCGGCCGATGGCGGCCGCTGCTGTCGGCGCGGGACGGGTCGCCGTCCTGGCGGCGCTCCCCGCCACCCTGAAGCCGACCTGCGCGTTGCTCGAGCAGGAGGCGGAGCGGGCCGGGGAGGCGGGCCTGGAGGTGCGCACCGTGCTGGTCGACGGCGCCTGGGAGCGCTTCGAGGCCGGTGATCATGACGGGTATCTGGATCTCGTGGCGGCCGCGGTCGACGCCGTGACGGAAGCCGATGTGATCGTGCTGGCCCAGGCCTCCATGGCGGGCGCGGTCACTCGTACGGCCACCCGCATCCCGGTCCTGTCCAGCCCCCGGCCGGGTCTGGACGCCGCGGCCGCCGCGGCCGCGCACTGACGCCCTCACCGGCGACAGCCGGCGGGCGCCGGGTGACCGCGTGGACGAGGCAGTGGGCCGGCCGGAGCATCCGCAGCCCGGACGTGTGGGCTCGCCGGGCGCGGGCAGCCGCTCCGGGAGACGGTGGAGGAGATCCACCCCGATTGTTCGGAGGCCCGAGATGACCCACCCGTTCCCCGACCCGGTACCGCCGGCGCCCACTCCCGGACCGCTGCCGGGCCCGCCCCGGCCGCTGCCGGAGCCCACTCCGGTGCCGCCCGGCCCGGGGCCGACGCCGCCCGTGCCCACGCCCCCGGGCCCGGCGCCCGACCCGATCCCGCAGCCGCCCGCGCCGAACCCCGAGCCGGTACCGCCGCCCGAGCCGGAACCCTCACCGGTCGGCTGACCGCACCGGCGCCTGCGGCCGAGGGGCTCAGCCCTCGGCCAGTACGGCGTTGGCGCGGGCCGTGAGTTCGGTCAGTATCCGGCCTGCCGCCGCCATGTCCTCGGCCGGCAGGTCCGCGTACAGCCGGGCGGTGATCGTGGCGATGCCGGCCCGCTGCGCACGGTGCGCCTCCTTGCCCGCGGCCGTCAGGGCCAGCCGTGCCACGTCGGCCGACCGCTCCTCCAGCAGCCCCTGTGCGAGCAGTCCGGACAGGGCCGCTTCGGCGGTCGTGGTGTCGACCTTCAGCGTGGAGGTCATCCGCTCGACCAGCCGGTCGCGCTCGATGATCCCGTCGCTGTCCGCCGTCGCGTTCAGTGCGACGGACTGGTGGAAGGTGGCGCCTGTCTCCGCCAGCAGCCGTTCCAGAACGGCGCGCGTGGCGTAGTGGGCCTGGCCGATGACCTGGCCGTTGACGCCGGGTGCGGTGGTCATGATGACTCCTCGGTGGATGGATCGATGGCTGGGGGAACCGGCGCGTCGAGCAGTGCTGTCAGCGTCCGGGTGAACGCCTCGGTGTCAGGTCCGTCCAGACCGCCCAGCGGTGCGAGCAGTCCGTCGACGAGCCGGCGCACGATCTCGACCGCGCGGTCGGCGACCGCGAGGCCTTCGTCGGTCAGGGACAGCTGGACGGCCCGGGTGTCGGCGGGGTCGGTGGCCCGCTCGACGAGCCCGGAGGCTTCCAGGCTGCGTGCCAGCTTCGAGACATAGAGCGCTTCGAGCCCGGTGTGGTCCGCGAGTGCGCGCTGACTCGGCCGCAGCCCCGCCCGCTGCATCCCGAGCAGGGATCCCAGCAGTGAGTACTGCGCGTGTGTCAGCCCGAGCGGTCCCAGTGCCCGGTCGATGGACACCCGCCATTTCATCGACAGGCGCCAGACCAGGAAACCGGGGGTCGGACCCTCAGGTGCTTTGCTCATGACAGATACAGTACATGGATACTATGTACATGGCTACTAAATGGTGGCGGGCGGCTCGGCGACCGCCCGTGAGGGGGTCAGGAGTGCAGGCGCAGCAGGGCATCGGCATGCGCCAGCCCGCTCTCCGCGACGATCGAGTCCAGCGACTGGGCGTCGCGTACCGGAGCGAAGCGGATCGCCGGCCCGTCCTGCCCCGAGCCCGCCCCGGTGCTGAATCCGTACACAGCGGGCCGCGGCAGGCTGTTGTAGGCCCACGGCGTGGAGAAGTAGTACGCGCCGGTGTCGTACAGCACGACGTAGTCGCCTGCCCGTAGCTCGGGCAGCTCCCGGGCGTGCGCGACGACGTCTCCCGCGAAGCAGCACGGGCCCGCGATGTCCTGGACAAGCGCCGGTCCCGTCTTCGGGAGCCCGTCGGCGTCGAACGCGCCGACCCGCAGGGGCCAGGCGTCAGGCATGAAGACGGTACGGGTGGCGGTCTGCGCGCCCGCGTGGGTGAGTGCGATCCGGCGGCCCCCGGCGTCCTTGGTGTACTCCACCAGCGCGCCGATGAAGCCGTTCTTGGCCAGCAGCGACCTGCCGAACTCGGTGACGAGCTCGTACCGCCCGTCGAACAGCCCCGGCACCGCTCCGCGCAGCGCGGCCGCGTAGGCCGCGAACGTGGGGCGGACCGTGTCGTCGGCGAAGTTGACCGGCAGGCCGCCGCCGATGTCGAGACCGGTGATCTGCCGACGGCCGAGTGCGGTGTTGATCTCCTCGGCCAGCCCGTACGTCTCACCGATGCCCGCCGTGATCAGCTCCAGGGAGCAGCCCTGCGAACCGACATGGGCGTGCAGGCGAGTGAGCCACGGGTGCGCCGCGAACGCCTCCACGACCCGCTTCCGCGCGCCGGGATCGCGCAGCGCCACGCCGAACTTGGAGGTGGCCGTGGCCGTACTCATCGCATCGATGGAACCGCCCCCGACCTGGGGATTGACCCGGAGCCCGATGGCGGACACCGCGTCAGATGGCCGCAGTGCGGCGATCCGGTCCACCTCGTCGAGGTTGTCGGCGTTGAGCGCCACCCCGAGCGCCAGCGCCATTCGGATCTCGTCACGCGTCTTCGCGGGGGAGTCGAGGACGATCTTCGACGGCGCGAACCCCGCGTCGAGCGCGATGCGCAGTTCACCAGGGCTCGCGACCTCGCAGCCCATGCCGCAGTCCGCGAGGAGCCGCAGCACGGGCACGAGCGACGCGGCCTTCGCGGCGAAGGTGTGGAGCACTCCGGGGACCTCGGCGAACGCCTCGTGGAGGGCGGCGACCGAGTCGCGTACCCCGTCGGTGTCGACGAATCCGGCGACCGGGCAGGACTCGCCGAGCAGCCCGCCGGCGACGGCGTGGCGGACCGCGGCCGCGACACGCACGGAGGAGGACGGGGCGGATGGGGACGGAACGGAGGAGGGCGGGGAAAGGCTCATGGGATCGGAGTCGGTGATGGTCGCCCCACAGTCTCTGCCCGGCAGGACAGCATCGGTGCAGGCTCTTGTCCGGACGGTCAACGGACCGTACGGACCATATGGACCGGAGCCAAACCTATCCGCTGAGGTGTACCGCGAGCGTGATGAGCAGCCGGGTGTCGGAGTCGTCCAGGTCCACACCGAACCGCTCCCGGGCGCGCCGCGGCCGGTACCCCGGCGCGGTGGCGGCCACCGGGCCCGCACCGGCCGTGAAGGGGACGCCACCGGGCAGCGACGCGGCCGGCATCCCGGGCTCGCGGCATCCCGGGCTCGCGGCCCCGCGGGCCAGGCGCAGTGCGTCACGTTCCTGACCTTCGCCGACGGGAAGCTGGGCGAGCAGCCGGTCGCCGTCGTGCAGCACCTGGACCGAAGGGCGGTAGGGGCACGGCGTGCGGCGCGAGGACATCGAGGGTGCGGTCGCCCACGGCCGGCTCCGGACCGTGCCGTTCGAAGACGACCGCCGGGCAGGTCGCCGCACCGGGCGACAGGCCCAGGGGCCAGGGATCAGGCATGGGCGCGGCGTTCCCGTCCCGCGCAGCAGGACGTGCGTTGCCGGCTCCCGGCTCCCGGCGGCAGGCCGCTCCGCGCCCGCGCAGCCGGTGGCGTACAAGGAGGGGTGCGGCGGCCTCCGCCGCACGACGCGGCGCACCGGCGGCGTGCGGAGACAGCGTGTTCCTGTCCGCGGCGTCCCGGATGGAGCGGAGCCCCCTCGGGACCGCTGCGGACTCCGATGAGGTGGATGCCCTGCTCGTCGTGGCCGCCGAGCACACGAGCGGTGGGCCATGTCCTGTCCGTGAAGCCCGCTCCGGCCCGCCCGCAACGCTCCCGAGGAGCCGCGCCGCAGGTCAGGCGATGATCGGGACCACGGCCTCCGGGGTCAGCATCCGGAACGTGAACGACTGGTGGAAGTACAGCCGGATATCCGTCGCGTCATGGTCCTCGTAGCCGATGGACAGGTCCTCGCCCAGGCACAGCTCGAAGTCGCCGCCCCGGGTGGACAGGAGCACCCCGCCGGCCACGGCCGGGGCCCACAGGATCTGGTCGTCCAGCAGCCTGGCCAGATGAGTGGAGACGGGATAGCCGTGGTCGGACGTCTCGGTCGCCTCCGTGAACGCGTCCGCGCCCAGGAGCAGCCGGTACGGCCCGTCGACACCCGCCAGCCGCAGCCGGGTCAGCGCCTGGCTCACCGTGGCCGGATAGTCCCGGGCGTCGGCGGGCAACGGCAGCGGGGCGTGCGAGGAGCCGTCCCGCAGACCGGCGATGCCGGCCGCGGCGTAGCCGTCGATGATCGCCATGTCCTCGGCGAACGCACAGGTCCGGGCCGCGTCCTTGACGGGCTGCCAGTCGCTGTCGTCCGAGCCGCGCTCGACGTCGTCGACGGCCGCCCGCGTCACGGTGAACGGCACCCGCCACTCGATGACGGGCATCGACGTACGGGCGCGCGCGACGACGTCCGGGGTGGGCGGATCGATGTCGCGCAGATGGCCGTCGCCGACCGCGGCAAGTTGCGGCCCCTGCGGACCGCTGACGTCGATGACGCGGCGGCCGGCCAGATGGCGGCTGAAGGTGCGCCGGGCCTCCTCTTCGATCTGGTCCCAGGCGGCCTGGGTGACAGGGGCGAGTTCGCGATGGAGGTTGTTCATCTCTGGGCGCTTTCTTGCAGGCTGCCGATGCGCAGCGAACCGTTCCGGACCACCGGCGCGACCACGGCCCTGGCCACCGGCGCGGACGCCGGCTCCGGCTGGGGTGTGGCCTCGGCGGAGGCGGGCGACGGCGGCGGGGCGCCGAGGAAGTCGGCGTCGGGGGCGTGGAAGAGCGTGCCGGTGACCGCGGTCGAGAAGTCGAGGATGCGGTCGTGGGTGCCGGGAGGATCACCGAGGAACATGTTGCGCAGCATCCGCTCGGTGACGTCGGGGTCGGCGGCGTACCCGATGAAGTACGTTCCGAACTCGCCCTGCCCGAAACTGCCGAACGGCATGTTGGCGCGCAGGATGTCGCGCTCCGTGCCGTCCGGGTCGGTAATGGTGTTCAGCGCGACGTGCGAGTCAGCGGGTTTGACGTCGTCGGCCAGCTCGACGTCGGTGAACTTGGTCCGCCCGATCACCCGCTCCTGCTCCTCGGTCGTCAGCGCGTTCCAAGTCGTCAGGTTGTGCAGGTACTTCTGTACGACGACGTAGCTGCCACCCGCGAATTCGGGATCCTCGTCCCCCACGAGGGCCGCCGACCGGGCATCGTCGCCCACCGGGTTCTCCGTGCCGTCGACGAACCCGAGCAGATCCCGGTGGTCGAGGTAGCGGAACCCGTGCGTCTCGTCGACGACCTTCACCGCCCCGCCCAGCCGGTCCAGCAGCTGCGACGCCCACTCCCAGCACACGTCCATGCGCTCGGCCCGGATGTGGAACAGCAGGTCGCCCGGGGTGGCGGGGGCGTGATGGCGGGCGCCGTGCAACTCCTGGAAGGGGTGCAGCAGAGCCGGTCGCGGACCGGAGAACAACCGGTCCCAGGCATCGGAGCCGAACCCGGTCACACAGACCAGCCCGGCATCCGGGTAGCGGAACCCGATGGAGCGGGCGAAGGCAGCCAGATCCGGCAGCGCCTCACGGACGACCGGCTCACCACCGGGCTCGATCGTGGCGACCAGGATCAGCGCCGCGCTGGTCAGCGGGGCTACGACGGGCCGCGCCGCGGCCCGTTCCTCGTTGATGTCGGGCATGCGGCGGCTCCATGAGCTGGCTCGGCGGTACGGCGCGGTGGAACACGGCCCCGTCGCAGTACGGCGAGCGGGGCCCGCTGCCACTTACCCACACCCCGGGCCCCGCCGCACCCCGGGTCACCCGACCGGGCGACCCTGCAGCGAGCCCGGCGCCCCCTGGGCCCGACGGCCGGAACCGGGCCGGCGACGCGCCGGCAGGCGGACCGGCAGGCGGACCGGGCTTGTGTCTCCCCCGGGGGGAGACAGCAGGGTGTGCACATGAACGGCGACACACATCTCTCGATCGGCGAGCTGGCCCGGCGGACCGGGCTCACGGTCAAGACCGTCCGCTCGTATTCGGACCGCGGGATCGTGGCGCCCTCGGGCCGAACCCCGGCCGGCTACCGCCGCTACGGGCCCGACGCCGTGGCGCGTCTTCAGCTGGTGCGGACGCTGCGTGCGCTCGGACTCGACCTGTCCACGATCCGCGAGGCAGTGGCCCGGGACACCCCGCCGGCCGAGCTCGCCGCAGCGCACGCGGAGGCGCTCGCGGCGCAGATCCGAGTGCTGAGCGTGCGACGCGCGGTGCTCATGGCTGCCGCCAGACGCGAATCGACCCCTGAGGAGATGGATCTCATGCACCGACTGGCCACACTGTCCGAGGAAGAACGACAGGTACTGATCCGCGAGTTCCACGACGAGGTCTTCACCGGTTCAGGTATGGGGACGGGCATGTCGGGCGTCATGAGGTCGATGACGCCGCAGTTGTCGGACCACCCCGCCGAGGAAGAGACCGAGGCATGGATCGAACTGGCCGAACTGTCCCTGGACCCCGGCTTCCGGACGGTCATGCGACGCACGGCCGAACACCATGCGGCGGACCGGGCCGGTCATGGAGCCGGCCTCCCCGGGCGCGGTCCGGAAGTGGTGATCCGTGACCACGCAGCCCCGGCACGCGAGGCGGGTGTCGCCCCGGGCTCCGCGCAGGCCGGTCCCGTCGTCGACGCGGTGACGGCCGCGTACGCGCGACTCTGCGGCCGACCGGACGACGACGCTCTCCGGAAGCGGCTGCTGGCCCGTCTCGACACCGTCAACGATCCGCGCAGAGAGCGGTACCTCCATCTGCTCGCCGTGGTCAACCGATGGCCTGCTCCGGACCGGCTGTCGCCCGAACTGGACTGGTTCAGCGCGGCGCTGCGAGCCCGGATCCCCGACTGATCCGGCCGGTCCCGGACTGCCGGGCGGGCGCGCCCGCCTGCAGGAGATGGCCACGGACCAGGCCGACGCAGGGGTTCGCGGGGTGGCTCAGACCCTGCGGGTGGTGGCAGCCGTCTGCCTCATTCCCGTCATCCCATGGGCTCTTCCGTCGATGTGCTCGCGATCCTGCGCGGGTCCATGCGGGCGCGCGGCCGTACCGTCGGATCCGTCGGCGCTCCTGCGGTCCGGGTCCGGGCAGCAGGAGCGCGTAACCCTCCCGGGCGCGGAGCGCCCCGGCTCGCCGAAAGATGTGACATGGCAAAGATCCTTTTCGTTGTGACCGGATCCGACCACTGGATTCTGGCCGACGGAACCGCGCACCCGACCGGCTTCTGGGCGGAGGAGGTCGTCGCCCCGTACGAGCGCTTCCGGGCCGCGGGACACGAAATCGTCGTCGCCACCCCCGGTGGAGTGGTTCCGACGGTGGACCGGGGGAGTCTGGCCCCCGAGTTCAACGACGGCCAGGAGAACGCCGACAGGATGGCGGCGTCCGTCGCCGGCATGGCCGAGCTCCGGCAGCCGCTGAAGCTTGAGGACGTGGACCCGGCGGACTACGCGGCGGTGTTCTACCCCGGCGGGCACGGCCCGATGGAGGACCTGGCAGTGAACGCCCACTCCGGCAGGCTGCTGACCAGGGCTCTGGAGTCGGGGATGCCGCTCGGTGTCGTCTGCCACGCCCCGGCGGCCATGCTCGCCGCCACGAAGGACGACGGCACCAACGCGTTCGCCGGGTACCGGCTCACCGGCTTCACCAACACCGAGGAGAGCCAGGCGGGCTTCGCCGACCGGGCCAAGTGGCTGCTTCAGGACCGTCTCGTGGAGGTCGGCACCGACTTCCAGGAGGGCGAGCCGTGGACGCCGCACGTGGTCGTCGACCGCAATCTGGTCACCGGTCAGAACCCGGCATCGTCCGGCCCGCTCGCCGACGAGCTGATCAAGCGGATCGGCTGAAGCGGATCGGCTGAGCGGGTGGGCTGAAGCGGGTCGGCGGAAGCGAGTCGGCCACGCCTGTTGTCGACCGCTGGATCAGTCCGCCTCCACCTCCGACCGGTCTCCGCCCCAGAGGGTGTGGAAGGAACCCTCCACGTCGACGCGGCGGTAGGTGTGGGCGCCGAAGAAGTCCCGCTGCCCCTGGGTGAGCGCCGCCGGCAGCCGCTCGGCGCGCAGACCGTCGTAGTACGACAGCGCTGCGGCGAACCCGGGGGTCGGCACTCCCTGGCGCACCGCCTCGGCCACCACCGCACGCCAGTCGTCCTGCGCCGCGCCGATCTCCTCGGCGAACTGCTTGTCGGAGAGCAGGCTCAGCAGCTCGGGCCGCGTGTCGTACGCCGCGCGAATGCGGTCCAGGAAGGCCGCCCGGATGATGCAGCCGGCCCGCCAGATCGAGGCCACGGAACCGAGGTCGATGTTCCAGTCGTACGCCTCGCTGCCCGCCCGGATCTGATGGAACCCCTGGGTGTACGAGACGATCTTGGACGCGTACAGGGCCTGTTCCACCCGGTCGGCGAAGGCGGCGGCCTCCCGTTCGCCGAGCGGCGCGGGCGTGGGCCCAGCGAGCTCCTTCGCCGCATCCCTGAGGTCGGCGTGGCCCGACAGCGACCGGGCGAAGACGGCCTCAGCGATGCCGGAGACGGGCACGCCCAGATCCAGTGCGATCTGCACCGTCCAGCGCCCGGTGCCCTTCTGCTCCGCCCGGTCCTGCACGATGTCGACGAAGGGCCTTCCGGTCGAGGCGTCGGTGTGGGCCAGGACCTCGGCCGTGATCTCGATCAGATACGAGTCGAGGCGTCCCGTGTTCCAGCTGCGGAAGGTCTCGGCGATCTGCGCGGGGGAGTACCCGGCCACCGTGCGCAACAGGTCGTACGCCTCGGCGATCAGCTGCATGTCGGCGTACTCGATGCCGTTGTGCACCATCTTGACGAAGTGACCGGCGCCGTCCGGACCGATGTGTGCGGTGCAGGGCGTGCCGTCCTTCGCCTTTGCCGCGATCTTCTCCAGCATCGGCCCCAGCGACTCGTACGATTCGGCCGAACCGCCCGGCATGATGCTGGGCCCGTTCAGCGCCCCCTCCTCGCCGCCCGAGATGCCCGCGCCCACGAAGTGGACGCCGCGCTCGCGCAGCGCCTTCTCGCGGCGCCGAGTGTCCTCGAAGTGGGCGTTGCCGCCGTCGATGATGACGTCGCCCTCGTCCAGCAGAGGCGCGAACTCCTGGATGACCGCGTCCGTCGGCTTACCCGCCTTCACCATGACGACCAGGCGCCGCGGCCGTTCCAGCGCAGCGACGAACTCCTCGGGAGTGTGCGCGGCCACGAAGGACCCCTCGTCGCCGAACTCGTCGACCAGGGCGTCCGTCTTCGCCGTCGTGCGGTTGTGTACCGCGACGGTGTAGCCGTTGCGGGCGAAGTTGCGGGCCAGGTTGCGGCCCATCACCGCGAGTCCGGTGACGCCGATCTGCGCAGTGCCGCTCATCTGTCTGCTCCTGCAGTGTGTCGGGATGCGGGGGACCGATCCGCAGGCGGGGAGGCCGGTGGTCGGTGGTCGGTGGTCGGTGGTCGGGAGGCTGCGATGTCCAGTATGGATACGGGACGGGGGGACGGCCTGTTCAACGGCCGCACGGCACCCGAACCTCGCGCGTGGGACCCGGTCCGTGCACGGGCGGACCGGGCGTAGGCCGCGATCCCGACGGCTCGTCCGGCGCCGGCCGTGTTCCGCGTCCGAACACCAACAGGGCGCTCCGCTGCTGTTGTTCACCGGCTCTTGACACTCCTGGAGCGGTGACGCGACACTGACAACGCCTTGGAGAGCGCTCTCCCAACGGATCCGGGTCCGTTCCCTCTCCTGCAGTCTGCCCGCGTCGTCCCACTCCCCGCTGTCGGCGCGGTGCACAAGCCCGCGGTGATCACGGCGATCCGTGACTACCGCGGGCCGGCGGCTTTCCCGGCCGGGCGCCCGCCTGTGTATATTCCGGAGAAAGCTAAGGGGTCTAGGCAGTACTTCGGTGGGGGTGGGGATGGTTCGCGCGGGACTCACGACCGACCGGGTCGTGGCGGCGGCGGCCGACCTGGCCGACTCGATCGGGTTCGACAAGGTCACCATCTCCGCGCTGGCCCGCGGCTTCGGCGTCAAGGACGCCAGCCTCTACTCCCATGTCAAGAACCTCCAGGATCTGCGGACCCGGGTCGCGCTGCTGGCCGCCGGTGAGTTCATCGACCGGATCGAGGCGGCGGTGGCCGGCCGGGCCGGGAAGGACGCCCTGACCGCGTTCGCCGACGCCTACCGGTCCTTCGCTCTGGAGTGCCCGGGCCGGTACGCGGCGACGCAGATGCGCGTCGATCCTGCCGTCGCCGCCGAAGCGCCCGCGTACCACCGGACCATCGGGACCACCGCGTCGATGCTGCGCGCCTACGGCCTGGCCGAACCCGACCTCACGGACGCGGTGCGGCTGCTGCGCAGCACGTTCCACGGGTTCACGGCCCTGGAGGCCGACGGCGGATTCGGTGCGCCGCGCTCCGTGCAGGTGTCCTGGGAGCGCGCGGTGGAGGCCCTGCACTTCCTGCTCTCCAACTGGCCGTCGGCGATCGGCGGGGCAGGGCGCGGCGCGTGAAGCCGTGGCGGCCCCGCTGCCGACAGGCGGGCCACCAACCTTGCGCAAACGGTCGTCCCGGCCGCCCGGAACCGCTGCGGAGGTCTCTGAGAGCGATTCGGCCTGCCGGGAGCTCTGCTGAGCCATGATGGCCGTGCTCTTCTCGCGTGCTCGCGCAGACCCTTCTCCACTTCAAGGCGACCCGGCGCGGACCCGCAAGCGGGCGAGCCGGACGCTCGGCCACTCGATCAGCAGCGGCATGCCCTGACGAGCTTCCGAGTCGTCTCTTGATCGCTCTCTCCGGCCCGTCCGACGTACAGCCGCCGTCAGCCGGAGGCCGAGGGCAGCGCGCTTGCTGCGGGTTCGGTCTCGGGAGCGAGGAGGAAGTGCTGGGCGGGGCTGTCGGTGCAGGGGCCGGCGACCGCCACGGCTGACGCGGCCTTGGGATCCGTACCCGAGATGCCGATGCACCGCCCGTCGCTCGCGGACCGGATCCGGTACGGCTTGCTTGCCCCGGCGGGTGAGGCCGGCGCCCCGGTCGCGTCGACCCGCTCGAACGTGAACACCTGGGCGGTCCTGCTGCTGCGGCAGTCGTCCCAGGGTTCGAGCAGCCCGCTGGTGAGAACCGTCAGACAACCCCAGCCCTGCACGGGATGCACCCACTTGACGAAGTAGCGGCCGTCGCCGAGTGGTTCGATCCTGGTGTACGGGGGCGTGGACCGAGAACACGCGAGCTGCACGGCGACCGTGTCGCCGCCGGGCTCACGGCCCTCGGTCACGCACAGGCCGGTGGCCCGGACCGGTCGGATGCTGTACCACCCGGTTGCCGGGTCCTGGGACGAGGGCGCGGTCGCTGCGGGACCCTTGCCCGGATCGCCGGGCAGGATCAGCCAGGCGGCGATGCCCACCACCAGCACGGTGGACAACGACACCAACAGGCGGGACCCCACGGTACGGCGCCTACCCCGCGGCCACCTCGGCAGAGATCCGGGCTCCGACCGGGTCGTGGGGTGCCCGGCACCCTCCTCCATGCTGCGACCGCGTGCACCTCCGGCTTCGGAGCGGCCTTCGATGCCGTCACCGTCGTCGGCCGGTGACGATGACGACAGGGCGGCGCGGCCGTCGGGGGCACCGGCCTCCGTCGTCGGGCGTTGTGCCGAACCGCCTTCCACTGCAAGGCGGTTACGCGCCTGGAGCCAGGCCTCGACATGCTCGCCCGCGCCGCAGGCGTGGACGAAGGCATTCAGCATGTGCGGCCGCGGCAGCGCCTGCCTGCGCAGTACGTCCGCAATCGTGCTGCGCGGCAGGACCCGCCCCTCCCGCTCCGCGCGCTCTTCGAGTTGACGGTATGTCAGCCCAGAAGCGTCCTTGAGCCGCTTCATCATGGCCACGAACTGCTCGACACTGTCGGCTCGTTCGGGCTCTGTGCCCCCCGTGGTGTTCATGACTCCATCCTTGGCCCTCCGTCCGGCGGGCAGCAAGAGTGCTCTGCGCAGCCCGGAGCTTTGTCCGAAAGGCGGTGGTGACCAGCCCGGACAGCAACGGACTGTCCGGGACACCGGACATCCCTTGCCGGACGCAGCTCCGGCCGAGCAGTGTCGGTGCTGCCCGGCGGAACAGCCAGGCACATCCACAGGCCACACAGGAGTGTTCTCATGCGCAACAACGCACGGACCGCACGCATCGTCCCCCTGGCGCTCGCCGCCGTCTTCGTCAGCGGGCTGAGCGCCACCACTGCCGCTCCGGCACAGGCGCGCACCGAGACGCAGGCGTCCGTCAAGGTGAGCGACGCCCACTACCTGCGCTTCAACAAGGGTTCGGTCACGAACTCCCGCCTGGAGCTGGTCAAGCGCACACCCGGCCGGGACAAGGTGATCAAGTCGTACAAGGCGGGCTCGGGCCAGGTCAAGAACACCTGCGCCGTCGGCAAGGGCTGGCTCCCCAACGCCGGCGCGAGCAAGCCGTACGCCATCGAGTGGCACCGCAAGAACTTCGACGGCATCATCAACGGCCTCGTCATCAAGATCGCCGACCGCAAATGCCACAACGGCACCAAGCGCACCGAACTGTTCATCCACAGCGAGATGAAGCCGAACGGCAAGAGCGGCGTCATCGAGTCCGAGCGGTGGACCAACAGCAACCCCAACGACTACTACTCCAACGGCTGCATCAAGCTCAACCCGACCAACATCAGGGACCTGTTCAAGCGCCTGGACCGGATCGGCTGGCCGAAGAAGCTGTACGTGGTGAACTGACCTGCCTCAGCTCTCTGTTCACGGTGCCCGGGAGGACCTCCCGGGCACCGCCTGCTGCTTGCGGGCTCCGTGTGGCACAGGGCCGGGGCGGGCGTCCCCGCTGTGCACGGCCTCGGACCTTGCCGGTGTTCCCGCGGCGGCCTCGGGCAGACAGGTGTTCCCCGCGCGGCCTCGGGCAGGGTGCGCGGGATTCGGAGCCGCAACGAACGGATGACGAGTCCGCTGCTCCGGCCACATCCACGGACAGCGCGAAACCTCCGGCGACGGCGGTCGTCCGCCGCGGCCGGAGGCTGCTGGGTGGCCCCTGGACCCTTGCTCCCTTACCGGGCGGGGGGTCAGGCGGCCCGGCGCGAGCGGCCTGCCGCTGCTTCGCGGATCAGCTCGGCGTAGCGCCGGCCGCTGCTCTTGACGGTCCGGCGCTGCGTCGCGTAGTCGACGTGGACCAGGCCGAACCGCTTGTCGTAGCCGTACGCCCACTCGAAGTTGTCCAGCAGGGACCAGGCGAAGTAGCCGGCGAGCGGGGCGCCCTTGCGGACGGCGCGGGCGCAGGCGGCGAGATGCTCCTCCAGGTACCGGGTCCGTTCCGGGTCGTGCACCGATCCGTCGGCGAGGACGACGTCCTGGTACGCCGAGCCGTTCTCGGTGACGTAGATGCGCTGGACGCCGTATTCCTCGGTCAGGCGCAGGAGCAGTTGTTCCAGTCCCTGGGCGTGGACCTCCCAGTCCATGTGGGTGTGGCGGGATCCGGGCAGATAGACCTGCTTGGCGTGCGGGACGGGGCCCTGCGCGTCGGCGGTGACGACCTGGCGGAAGTAGTAGTTCACTCCCATCCAGTCGAGCGGCGCCGCGATGAGTTCCATGTCGCCCTCCTGCACGGGGAGTTCGACTCCGTACAGGTCGACCATGTCCTGCGGGTAGCCGCGCCCGAGGATCGGGTCGAGCCACCAGCGGTTGGTGTGCCCGTCGCCGCGCACGGCGGCCGCACGGTCCGCCTCGCGGTCGGTGGCGGCCTCCACCGGGCTGAGGTTGTTCACGATGCCGACCCGGGCTTCCGGGCACGCGGCCCGTATCGCCTTCACGGCGAGACCGTGTCCGAGGTGCAGGTGGTACGAGGCGCGGACGGCGGCGGTCAGGTCGGTGAGACCTGGCGCCATCGTGCCCTCCAGATGGCCGATCCAGGCCGAGCAGAGCGGTTCGTTGAGTGTCGCCCAGTCCTTCACGCGGTCGCCGAGGCGGTCCACGACGACGGAGGTGTAGGCGGCGAAGTGCTCGGCGGTCTCGCGGACGGTCCAGCCGCCGCGGTCCTGGAGCGCCTGCGGGAGGTCCCAGTGGTAGAGCGTGGGGAACGGGGTGATCCCGGCGTCGAGGAGGCCGTCGACCAGCCGGTCGTAGAAGTCGAGACCGGCCGCGTTGACCGGGCCGTCGCCCCCCGGGACGATCCGCGGCCAGGCGAGCGAGAAGCGGTACGCGCCCGCCCCCACCTCCTTGATCAGGGCGATGTCCTCCGGGACCCGGTGGTAGTGGTCGCAGGCCACGTCCCCGGTGTCGCCGCCGTCCACCTTCCCCGGGGTGTGGGAGAACGTGTCCCAGATGGAGGGCGCGCGGCCGTCCTCGGCCACGGCTCCCTCGATCTGGTACGCGGCTGTGGCGACGCCCCAGGTGAAGTCGGCCGGGAGGGCGCTGAGGTCGTTCACGGACTTCCTTTCCGAAGTGGTCACTTGACGGCTCCCGCCGTGAGACCGGCGACGAGGTAGCGCTGGAGGAGCAGGAAGCCGGCGACGATCGGCACGCTGACGACGAGCGAGGCGGCCATGACCTGGTTCCAGTAGACGTCGTTCTGTGTGGCGTAGCCCTGCAGACCGACGGCGAGCGTGCGGGTGGTGTCGTTGGTCATGACGGAGGCGAAGAGCACCTCGCCCCAGGCCGTCATGAACGCGTACACGGCGACGGCGACGATGCCGGGCACCGCGGCCGGGACGACGACCCGGAACAGGGCGCCGATCGGACCGCAGCCGTCGACGAGCGCGGCTTCGTCCAGGTCCTTGGGGATCGAGTCGAAGTACCCGATGAGCATCCAGATGGAGAAGGGCAGCGAGAACGTCAGATACGTGAGGATCAGTCCGCCGCGCGAGCCGTACAGGGCGATGCCGGTGCTGTTCCCGATGTTGACGAAGATGAGGAACAGCGGGAGCAGGAAGAGAATGCCCGGGAACATCTGGGTGGAGAGCACCGTGACGGTGAAGACGCGCTTGCCACGGAACTTGTAGCGGCTGACGGCGTACGCCGAGAACACCGCGATGATCACGGACAGCACCGTCGCCGAGCCGGCGACGACCAGCGAGTTGACGAAGTACCGGGCGAGCGGGACGGTCTCCCAGATGTCGAGGTACGGCTTGACTGTCAGCCCGGACGGGATCCAGTGGAACTTCCCCGAGACGTCCTGGAGCGGCTTGAGGGAGCTGCTGACCATCACGTACACGGGCAGCAGGACGAAGGCGGTCAGGAAGGCCAGGATGACGCGGCGGGTCCAGAGGAAGGACTGCGGCGCGGCCATCGGCGACCGGGACCGCGATCTCGATTTCGCCGCTCTCGGCAGTGCGGCCGGCTGGGCATGGCTAGGCATCTGCACCCTTCCTTCCGCGTGAGGTGATGAGCAGGTAGACGGCCGTCACGACCAGCAGGAACAGCAGCAGGAGCACGGACATCGCGGATCCGGTGCCGAAGTTCCAGGTGACGAACGACGACTGGTAGATGTGGATGGAGATGAGGTCCGCGTTCTCCGGTGCCGCCTTGCCGAACAGCACGTACGGGGTGTTGAAGTCGTTGAACGTCCAGAGGAACAGGACGAGCACCAGGACCTGGTTGACCGGGCGCAGCGACGGCAGCGTGATCTTGCGGATCTGCTGCCAGATGCCGGCGCCGTCGATCGCGGAGGCTTCGTACAGCTCGCGCGGGATGTTCTGCAGCCCCGCCATCACGATGAGGAAGGCGAACGGCCAGCCCTTCCAGACCGATACGACGATCAGCGCGTAGATGCTGTTGTCACCGATCAGCCAGAAGGACGGCTGGTCGGTCAGCCCGAGCTGGTCGTGGAGCACGTGATTGACCAGCCCGTTGTCCCGCTGGAACATGAACGCCCAGGTGATGACGGCCGCGTAGACCGGCAGTGCGTACGGGACGAGGAAGATCGCCCGCAGGAAGCCACGGCCGCGGAAGTTCTCCTGCAGCATGATCGCCGCCGTGACACCGAACAGCCACGCCAGGCCGACGGCGAAGAACGTGAAGACACAGGTGACGAAGAACGAGTGGAGCAGCGCCTCGCCGATCGGGGCGTTGAAATCGACGGCGATCCTGTAGTTGTCGAGGCCGGTCCAGGGCGCTGCGCCCCAGTTGCCGATGAAGAACTGCGTGAGCTGGCGGAAGCTCATCACGATCCCGATGATCATCGGAATCACATGGACGAGGAGTTCGAGCAGGACGGCCGGCAGGAGCAGGAGATAGGGCAGTCCGCCCTGGCGGATCCGGCCGGGGATGCGCGGCAGTCTCCTGCGCGCACCCCCGGCGCCCCGGCTCGTCACCCTGTCCGACTTCTCGGTACGGCTGTCGGTGGTCACGGTGGCGGTCATGGAAGGTGCCTTACTGCTGCATCGTCTGCTGGGCCTTTTCGAGGCGCGCCTTGACGGATTCGGTGGTCACGGGGCGTCCGGCTGCGGCGTCGGCCCACAGCTCCTTGACCGCGGTGCCGACGGCCGTCTCGAACTGCGACTCGTTGGGCACCTGCGGCAGCGGGGCCGCGCTCTTGGCCAGCGTGTCGCGCAGGACCGCGAGGTCGGGCGCCGAGAACGCGGCGTCGGCCTGGGCGGTCTTGACCGGCGGGATGGATCCGTAGGTCTTGTTGAGCAGCTTCTGCTCGGCGTCGCTCGTCATGAACTTCACGAACTTCTTGGCGCCGTCGATGTTCTTGGTGTTCTTGAACACCGCCATGTTGATGCCGGCGACCATCGAGTTGATGTTCTTGCCCTGGCCGGGGGTGCCGGACGCGACGGGCACGGGGGCCGCGCCCCAGTCCTCGGGCTTCATGCCCTGGGCGGCGAACGTCGAGGCGGCGGCCTGCCACAGCACCATCGCGGTCTTGCCCTTGGCGAAGTCCGTCAGGGACTGGTTCTGGGCGTACTCGGCGTTGCCCGGCGCGATGATCTTGTCCTTGGCCATGAAGTCGATGTACTGCTTCACGGCGGCGACGGCGCCATCGGAGGTGAACGTCGGCTTTCCGGCCGCGTCGAAGAAGTCCGCGCCGTGCTGCTGTGCCAGGACGAAGGTCTGGTGGATGTTGTTGGAGAGGTTGGCGCCCTCCGCGCCCAGGCCCCACTTGCCGTTCCTGGAGAGCTTCTTGCCGTCCTCGACCAGCTCGTCCCAGGTGGCCGGGGGCTTGGCTATGCCCGCTTCGGCGAAGCTCTTCTTGTTGTAGTAGAGGGCGTACGCGAGCGAGTACAGCGGGACCGCGGAGGGGTCCTTGCCCTTCGCGCCGGCCGAGGCCACCGCCGAGTCGACGAAGCGGTCCCGGCCGCCGATCGCGTCGAAGTTCGCCTTGTCCCAGGGGAGCAGCGCGCCCGTCGCCTGGAGGGAGGCCGACCAGGTGTTGCCGATGTTCAGCACGTCGGGGCCCTGACCGGACGTGGTGGCGGCGAGGATCCGGTTGAGCAGGTCGGCCCAGGGGACGACCTCCAGCTTGACCTTGATGCCGGTCTGCTCCTCGAACTTCTTCAGCTCGGGGGTCAGGATCTTCTTGTCGGCCTCGATGCTGGGGCCCTGGTTGGACGCCCAGTACGTGAGGGTCTTGGGCGAATCGTTGCTGCCGCCGCCCGAGGACGTACCGCCTCCGCAGCCGGTGACTCCGGCGGCGATGGAGATGGCGAGGGTGGCGGCTGCTGCGGCTCTGATGGTGCGCATGCGGGATGGCCCCTTTCCGGGGAGGAAGGCCGCGTTCGAGAAACGAACGACCTTCAGGGCTTAATTTATGACGTGATTTAAGAGGTGAGAGAAGGTCGCGTCAAGTCCCGCGGTCACGGTATGTTGCGGGAAGGGAAGGAGCCACATGGCTGAGCGCAACAGACGGACCGTGCGTGACCTGCGACGGGGCAACCGGGCGAGGGTATTGCAACGGTTGTATTTCGACGGCCCGCTGAGCCGCCAGGAGCTCGGTCCCGTCACAGGGCTGAGTTCAGGTTCCATCAGCAACGTCGTCGCGGAACTCGCCGCGGAGGGTCTCCTGGAGGAGGCCGGTGTCGTCGACTCCGACGGCGGTCGTCCCCGCACGCTGCTGCGGGTGGCTCCCGGGGGCGGCCTCCTCATCGGCATCGACATCGGCGAGACCCGGATCAGGGTCGAGCTCTTCGATCTCGCCCTCACCGAACTCGCCCGCACGGAAAGGCTGCTGGCCCAGCACGGCTACGACGTCAACCGCATCGTCGGCCACGTCCGCAGCGGGGTCGCCGACGTCCTGCGGGACGCCGGCGCCGATCCGCGCCGGCTCCTCGGCATCGGGATCGGCGTCCCCGGCATCATCGAACGCGACGCACCGGACGGCTCGGTCGGGGACGTGGGCTCCGTCGTCCACGGCCAGACCATCAACTGGAGCGCCGTCCCCTTCGAGCGGCTGCTCCGTGACGCCGTCCGGGTCCCCGCGGAGGTGCCGTTCTTCATCGACAACGGCGCCAAGACGCTCGGCCAGGCCGAGATGTGGTTCGGCGGCGGACGCGGCGCGGGCGCCTCCGCTGTCGCTCTCATCGGCTCAGGCGTCGGTGCCTGCGTCAACCACGGCGACCTGCTCGACGAGGACCGCAGCAGCATGGCCCTCGAATGGGGTCACACCACCGTGCAACTGCGCGGCCGACGCTGCCGGTGCGGCTCGACAGGGTGCCTGGAGGCGTACGCGGGCGCCGAGGCGATGCGCGAGCGCTGGCACGAGGCGGGCGGCCCGCTGCCCGCCGACGCCGACGACGAGACCGCACTCGCCGCGCTGCTCGCCGCCGCCTACCCCGGCCCCGGCGGCGAACCCGACCCGCTGGCGGTCTCGGTCCTGGACGAGACGGCCGCATGTCTGGGCGCCGCCCTGGGCGACCTGATCAACCTCTTCCTGCCCGAGCGGATTCTGCTCGGAGGGTGGGCGGGCCTGCTGATCGGCCCGCATCTGCTGCCCGACATCCGCCGTTACGCACAGGAGTACGCGCTCCGCCATGCCGCGGCCCGGACCACGATCGAGCTGGGCCGGCTCGGGCCCGACGCGGTCACGGTCGGCGCCGCGACACTGCCGCTCGCCGACTTCCTGGCGAGGGGCGGCAGCCGCCCCTCGCCCGAGCCGCAGTCCGGCGGCCCGGCACCGGGTTTCCGGACCGCCGCGGATTCCGTACGGAACCGGGAACGGACGACGTCGGACGCGGCGGGGTGAGGTGAGACGCGTTGAGGTGGGACGCGGGGAGGCGGGAGCCGACGGGTGTGCATGGCGGCGGCGCGCACCGGCGGCGTCGGCACCCGGGCAGGGCCGGAATCAGGGCGGGGTCGGTACTGGGGCAGGCGAGCGCCGCAGGTCCGGCCGCCCTGGCTCATGGTGAGGGCGATGACCGGGATGTGGGGCGCCACGCGGCCGGCCAGGTCACCTCCTGCGCGACGGCCCCCGGCACGCCGAGGCTCGCCCGGGCGCGTTCCACGTAGCGGCTGCGCGCACTCCGGAACTCCTGGAACGCCTGATCCCAGTTCTGTTCGACTTCTGTGGGAACGCCCCGGGCCAGGGTCTCCAGCCGCCACAGGCAGTGGTCCAGTGTCTTGGACGCGGTGTTCGCCTCGGTGTCACCGAGGAGCCCGAGCGTCTCGGACAGGGCGGAACGGCGTGACTCCAACTCGCCCAGCTCCGTGAGGACATCGGGCGTCGGCTCCAGCTCCATGGGCCCGGACACCAGACCCCGGGCGGCGGCGATCATGTGATAGCGGGCCGCCAGCTCCTTCACGGCATGGGCGTACTCCGCGTAGGCGGTCAGGCGGTGCTCGTCCCACCGCACCGCCTGCTGTCTGCGCCACCTCGCCCGCTCGTTGAGACTGCTCACCAGGAAAGACATCAGCGCTCCGAGAGCGACGCCCGCCAGGGGGAGTATCCGGTCGGTCAGACTCACACAGGACCCCGATCACGTAGTGCGGCACCTACCTGATCTTTTCCGTTGCGGCCGGGCAGCACAACACCTCCCGGGGCGGCGGGCGATGACCGTGCCGGCACCGGCACCGGAACCCGCGCCGACGCGCGCACCGCACCGGCATCGGCACCGACGCGCGGCCCAGCACCCGCGCCGAAGCGCAGACCCGGACCCCGATCGCACCCGGACTACGCCGAGTCGCGGACCACCAGTGCGGGTTCGAAGATCACCGACGTCGTCGCCCCGTCCGGCTTCGACAGCCGGTCGATCAGCAGCCGGGCCATCTCGGCTGCCATCGCCTCGACCGGCTGCCGGACGGTGGTCAGCGGCGGTCGGCAGGCGGATGCCGCGCTGCTGTCGTCGAACCCGATCACCGCGACGTCCTCGGGCACCCGCCTGCCGTGCTCCCGCAGGACGTGACAGGCACCCATCGCCATCAGGTCGTTGGCGGCGAACACCGCGTCCAGATCAGGGTGCTCGACCAGCAGCCGTTCCATCGCAGCCTCGCCGCTCTCCTGGGTGAACTGACCCTCGGCGATCGGGATGTACGGGTGCCCGTGTTGCGCCATCGTGTCGCGGAAGCCGGCCAGCCGCTCCTGCCCGGCCGGAACGTCGAGCGGCCCGGTGATGGTCGCGATGCGCCGGCAGCCGCGGGTCAGCAGATGCTCGGCGGCCAACCGCGCACCGTCCTGGTGGGCCAGGTCGACGTAGCTGATCCGGACCGGCCGGGCGGGCCGGGCGTACAGCACCGCGGGCAGTCCGGCCTCCGTGAGCAGGCCGGGCAGCGGGTCCTCCGCGTGGGTCGAGACGACCAGTGCGCCGTCGGCGCTGCCCTGGCGCAGGAACGAGACCACGTCCTCGCGGGCCCGTGACGTCTCGGCGAACATCAGGACCGGGTGCATCCCGCGCGGCCGGAGGTAGTTGACCACCCCGGTGACGACCCGGCCGAAGAACGGGTCGGCGAAGACCTGCGCGGTGAAGGACGATCCGCTCTCCGGATCGGCCGCGTCCGCCGCCGGCCCACCGTCGGAGGCTTCGGGCTCGACGCCCGCGCCCGACACCACCAGGGCGATGGCGTCCGTGCGCCGGGTCACCAGGGAGCGTGCGGCCCGGTTGGGCGCGTAGCCGGTGAGGGCGACCGCCTGGCGCACGGCCTCCTGGATCACGGGGTCGACATTCCGTACGCCGTTGATCACCCGGGAGACGGTGGCGCGGGAGACACCGGCCGCCCTCGCCACGTCTTCAAGGGTGGGTGTACCGGCCGAGCGCAGATCATCCGTCATGAGCGCATTTATAGCATCAGTGGAGAGCGCTCTCCGTGACGTTCCGAACCGTTACCGGAGTCCGTTCCGGAGTCGTACCGGAGTCCGCACCGGCCGGAGTGTTCGTTTCGGTTGCCGTCACCGTCGCGCCCAGCGGCAGATCGCCCGCCGAACGGCCGCTCAGCAGCGTGAAGTCGCCCGCTTCCGTGTCCCACCCGTGCAGCGGGACCGACCAGTGCGCCAGGCCGCGGCCGGACACCCGGACCACCGCGACCACGCTCTCGCCGGGATCCGCCTCGACCGCCGCGTACCCGATCAGGCGCAGGGCCGGCCGCTCGACCGACGACCCGCTCCTGGCCAGATACACCTGGACCACCTCGCGACCGCGCCGCGGTCCCGAATTGCGCACCCGGACGTGCACGTCGAAGGCCTCCCCGGCCCGTACCGTCGCCGGGGTCGTCAGCTCCTCGTACTCCCAGCCCGTGTAACCGAGGCCGTGGCCGAACCAGTAGGCCGGCACGGCCCCGGACCGCAGCCAGGCCGCATAGCCGATGTGCAGGCCCTCCTCGTAACGAAGCTGCCCGTCGGCTCCGGGGGCGGTGTCGAGCACCGGTACGTGGTCCTGGGCGGCGCCCCACGTGGTCGGCAGCCGGCCGCCCGGCTCGGACCGGCCGAACAGGACGTCCGCCAGCCCGTTTCCGGCCTCCTGGCCCGGGAACCACTGGAGCAACAGCGCGGGCACCCGGGCGTGCCAGGGAAGGGTGACGGGGCCGCCCGAGTTCACCACGACCACCGTGCGCGGATTGGCCCGCGCCACCGCCCGTACGAGCGCGTCCTGGCCCTCAGGCAGGCTGAGGTTCCCGCGGTCGTGGCCCTCCGACTCGCTCTCCTCGGTCGTGCCCACGACCACCACCGCGACATCCGCCGCCCGCGCGGCGGCCACGGCCCGGGCGAGCTCGTACCCCGCGTCCCCGGCCGGCGGGGCGGCGGCGAGGACGGTCGCCACTCCGGTCCCGGGGTCCAGCGAGCGCCGTGCCACCACCTCCACCTCCCGGCCCGCGACCACTTCGGTCTGCACGGAGCGCAGGGGAGGCGCGACATGCACCCGGGTCGGATCATCGCTGTCCGGCGGGAACGACCCGGAGAGGACTTCCCGGCCGTCCACGGACAGCGAGAGGTCGCCCCAGCCGCCCACCGCCCAGGTCCACAGACCGCCCACGTCGGGGCGGACCAGGGCCCGGATCTCCACGGCCGCGGAGCCCTCGGCCACGACGGAGGGCTCCACGATCCGCCCGGACAGCCGGTGCTCGGTGTGGAGTTCGTCCCCGTTCCCGTCCAGCAGCCTGACGAGCACGCCCGGTTCCCCCGTGCGCGGATCGCGCGACCCGTCCCGGGCGAGCGGGAGGGGGCGGGCGGACGGCGGCAGCCCGGGACGATGGGTCACTGTCGCCGAGCCGTCGAGCGCCTCCTCGATTCCCGCCAGTGGCGTCACCACCGAGTCGGGGAACACCTCCGCGCTGCCCCCGCCCTGAATGCGCACCGCGACGGCGTGCGGGCCGATGACCGCGACCGAGCGCAGCTCCGCCGGATCGAGTGGCAGCAGATCCCCGTCGTTGCGGAGCAGCACCGAACCGGCGGCGACGGCCCGGCGCAGCAGCGCCCGCTGGGCACCGGGCGCCACCACCGGCCGCCACACCGGCCCGGGTGATCCCAGCGCACCCACTCGCCCGGCGAGCCGGAGCAGGCGCCGCACCTTGTCGTCGATCACCTCGGGGGAGACCAGACCCTGCTCCAGGGCGGTGAGCAGACCGGCCGCCCACGGGCCGGCCGGCCCCGGCATCGCCAGGTCCTGCGCGGAGCGCGCGGTGTCCAGGAGTGTGCGCACGCCGCCCCAGTCCGAGACCACGGGCCCCTCGAACCCCCAGTCCTCCTTCAGCGGGTGCTCCAGCAGCGGAGAGGCGGACATGGTGACGCCGCCGACCTTGTTGTACGCGGACATGACCGCCCAGACGCCGGCCGCCACCGCTGCCTCGAACGGGGCGAGGTAGAGCTCGTGGAGCGTCTGTTCGTCCATGCGCACGTCGACGTTCAGCCGGTCCGTCTCGGCGTCGTTGGCGACGAAGTGCTTGGCGGTGGCGGCGACCCCGCCGGACTGGATGCCCCTGACGAGCGCCGCGCCGGTCCGCCCGGTCAGGAGGGGGTCCTCGGAGAAGCACTCGAAATGCCGCCCGCCCAGCGGGGACCGGTGCAGATTCAGCGTGGGCGCGAGGAGGACGTCCACCCCTTTGCGCCGCGCCTCCGTGGCGAGCAGCGTACCGAGATCCGTGAGGAGACGCTCGTCCCATGAGGCTGCCAGTGCGGTCGGGGAGGGCAGGACGAGCGACGTCTCGCGCTCGTCCCAGGTCTCGCCACGCACCCCGGCGGGTCCGTCGGAGAGGACGAGGGGGCGTAGCGCGACGGTCGGCTCGCCGTGCGTGCGCCAGGTGCTCGCACCGGTCAGCAGACGCACCTTCTGTGCCAGGTCGAGCTTCTCCAGCAGCGGATCGATCTCTTCGTCCGTCATGACGGTCATGCCCCTTCAACCCCCCGCGCCCCGAACGGATCGGAGAGCGCTCTCCCGAACTGCCGCGCCCAGCGTCGCTGGCCGACGCCGACCGTGTCAATGGGGGACGGTTCCGGACGGGGCCGGGTGCCACCCGCCGCCGGTGGTGGCCGGAACTCGCTGTGCCCTTGTCATCACCCGCTGTCTGCACATAAGTTGACCGCTTGCGACGTGTCCTACTGCCTGTGGGGGAGCCACATCATGGCCGCGAACGGACGGCACCGCAGATACCAGCCCAGCCGCATCAACCGTGCTTCGCTCACGGTCACGGCGGGCGGCGCGGGCATTGCACTCCCGCTCATCGCCGCCGCATCGGCGGGTGCTGCGTCAGGAGATGTCTGGGAGAAGGTCGCCGCGTGCGAATCCACCAGTAACTGGCACATCAACACGGGGAACGGCTACTTCGGCGGGCTTCAGTTCACCCGTTCGACCTGGGCGGCCTACGGCGGCACGGTCTATGCGCCGCGCGCGGACCTGGCCACCAGGGACCAGCAGATCGCCATCGCGGAGAAGGTCCTTCAGGGACAGGGCCCCGGTGCGTGGCCGGTCTGCTCCGGGAAGGCGGGCCTGACGCGGGGCGGTGACGGACCGGACATCAGCGCGCAGTCCGAGCGGACGGCCGAGGTCGCGACGCCGAAGAAGGCCGATTCCCGGACATCCGTGCCGACACGGGCCGAGACGAAGAAGACTTCGTTACCGGCCACCCCGACGACGGTGCCGGGCAAGCGGGACTCGTACACCGTGGCCCGCGGGGACTCGCTCTCCGGGATCGTGGCAGACCGGCGTCTGGAGGGTGGCTGGCAGCGGCTCTACTCGGCGAACCGCACGGTCGTCGGAGACGACCCGGACCTGATCTTCCCGGGCCAGCGCCTGAGCCTCGACCTGGCGGGGACCCCCAGGACGGCCACCGGCGCTGCCCCGAAGCAGGCTGCCAAGCCGGAGCCGCGGGCCAAGGAGAAGGCGGCGCCCGCTCCGAAGAAGGCGGCGCCCGCGCCGAAGGGGACGGCGCAGCCCGAGCGAAAGCAGACGGCGCAGCCCGCGCAGCAGGCGAAGCCGAAGCCGGCGGCGCAGCCGAAGCAGACACAGCAGGCGAAGCCGGCACCCAAGAAGACCGAGAGCCACAAGACCGAGAGCCACAAGACGGAGACCCGCAAACCCGCGCGGGCCGAGAAGCACTCGGGGCTCACCGCACCGGTGGCGGCCGGTACGGGCACCCCGTACCACCAGGCAGGTTCCTGGTCCAGCGGCTACCACACGGGCGTCGACTTCCCCGTGCCCACCGGCACGTCGGTGAAGGCGGTCGCTCCCGGCACGGTCGTCTCGGCGGGCTGGGGCGGGGCGTACGGCTACCAGATCGTCATCCGGCACGGCGACGGCAAGTACAGCCAGTACGCGCACCTGTCGTCGCTCCTCGTGCGCTCCGGTCAGCACGTCGGCGGAGGACAGCGCATCGCCCGCTCCGGATCCACCGGCAACGTCACGGGGCCGCACCTGCACTTCGAGATCCGGACAGGACCCGACTACGGTTCCGACGTCGACCCGCTGGCCTACCTCAGGGCGGGCGGCGTCAGGGTCTGAACACCGGGGTGCTCACCGGCCGCGGTGGCGGAGGCGGAGGTGGCGGACTCCGCGGATGACGCGCCCTTTCGCGCGGCGCCTCCGCGCGGCCGCGGGTCCGGTCCGAACTCCGCCTGACCCACCCGACGCTCCAGCGGCGTCCGTACGGGCAGCGGCAGCGGGGCGGGAAACGTTTCCGCGGCCGCCACCGGCGGCGTCGGCCCCGTGGGTTCGGGAAAGGCCACCACGGTCGGCGTCGTCGCCCGGACCGGGCGGGGCGGAGCGCCCGCCGGGTCGGTCGCTGTCTCCGCCGGTTCCGGCGAGCCGGCGGGCCCGGCGAAATCCGCCGAGTCCTCGCCGGAGGCGCTGGAGGCGGCGGGGGACAGGGGCCCCGGCGGAGGTGCGGGGGCGCTGTTGCCATCGGACGCCCGGTCCGTGCGGGCAGCGGCCTGAGAGTGCTCGCCGACGGTCTGCCGGCCCTCCCGGCGCTCCGCGCTCATCCGCTCCGTGGTGAGCATGATCAGTCCGCCCGCCGCGACGGCCCCGCAGGCGAGTGCGAGCATCGCGCCCGCGGTGCCGTAACGGAACTGCTCGCCGAACAGCGTGATGCCGACCGCAGCGGCCACCACCGGGTTCACCACGGTCACCGTGGCGAGCGGGGCGGTCAGACCCGCGCCGCGGTAGGCGGCCTGGGACAGCAGCAGCCCGGCCCCGGCGAGGGCCGCGATCACCAGCAGTGTCGGAAGGCCCGCGCCCACCGAGCCCGAGGTCCACTGCATGGCAACGGTCTTCGTGAACACCGACGCGATACCGAAGGCGACACCTGCGGCCCCGGCCAGGACCACGCTGCGGATCACCGGCCGGCGCATGGCCTTCGCGAGCAGGATGAGCGCGGCCACCGCACCGAACGTCACGACGGCGAGCATCAGTTGCTGCGGCCCGCCCAGGGAGTGCGCGTCGGAACTTCCGGTCAGGGCCAGCAGTCCCGCAAGCCCCACCGTCGTCATGACGGCGCCGCGCCAGGCGGTCGCCCCTGCCTTGCGGCGTACGAAGAGGGCTGCCATCGGCAGGGCGAAGACGATGGTCAGGGCGCCCAGCGGCTGCACGAGGCTGAGCGGGCCGTACGCCAGCGCCACCACGTGCAGGACGGCACCCACACCGTTCAGTGCCACCGCGGCCCACCAGATCCGGTTGCGCAGTGGTGCGAGTGAGCGGCCGTCGGAGGCCGTGGCCACGCGCTCCTGCACGATCGCCCCGGCTGCGTAGGCGACCGCGGAGACCAGCGACAGGAGCACGGACAGCGCGAGGGAACTCATGTACACCACGATCTCCCTTCAAAGCGCCCGCGTCGTCGTCCCTGAGACGGCGATTCGGCGTACTGCTTTGGTAGTACGGGAGCGGTCCCGGTGTCCTCCTCCCGACGGTAGTCCTCCCTGTGGCCGACGTCAGAACGATCATCCCGCACAGCTACGGTGAACCGCGAGCCGCGGCACTGCCGGTGTCCGCGGGGTCACATCAGGTGGCCGGGCGGAACAGAAGGGGCAGCGCGATGGGCGAGAACGAGGCGGCCGGCCCGGGCGGGTTCTTCACGCTGCGGACGACCGCCCCCGTGCCGGATGGTGGGCACCTTACGCTGGCACGGTTGTACGCGGGGCAGGACGCACCGCTCACAGCCCGGATCGACACCGTGGCGGAGCGGCTCGGCACGTCCGAACGACGGGTCGCCGCCTCCGTCGCGCATCTGGGGCTTGCCGCGCGGCTGTGGTCGACCGCTCTGGGCCAGGCCGCCCTCACCGGAGGATTCCCCGCTCTGCGGGCCGAGGACCTTCACTGGGACCCCCGGCTGTCCGCCCCGGACGACCTGTGGCTCGATGGGGGCGCGATGCTTCCTGGTTCGGCGTCCCGGATCAGGGACGCCGTCCAGTGCGGCCATCTCGAACCGCTCTGCGCGGCGATCCGCCGGGACACCCCCGTGCCGGTCCGCCTGCTGTGGGGCAACGCCGGATCCGCGCTGGCGGGAGCCGTGCGCCAGCTGGTCGTGTGGGCGCGTACGCACCGCAGGCCGGACGTTGCCGCGCGCACCCGCGCCCTGGCAGCCGAACTCTTCGACCACGCGGATCTGCGCGGCACGGGCGCACCGCACGGGCCGGGCTTCCGCAGGCGCACCTGTTGTCTCTACTACCGAGTCCCCGGCGGCGGGCTGTGCGGTGACTGCGTCTTCGACGAGGCCCCCCGCAGACCGCCGGGGCGGCCCGGACCGGACTGAACGGAGAGGGTGCGTCATGTGCCGGACCGACGCCGGAACGCCGGACAGAGCCTTTCGGGTGTCTCCCACCGGCCGCGCGGCATGTACTGCACCGGATGGAAGGCGCGGGTTGTGAAGTCGACGGAGAATGGTTCTTCTCTGCGACGAGGAGCTCGGACATGCAGCAGTCCACCGTGGGGGCGCTCGGTGCAGGGCGGCCCGCCCGCATCCGCAGGACGATCGGCGCCACGCATGGTTCTTGACCTCGTCGTCATCGGCCTCGCCATCAATGTGGGCCCTCTGCACAACAGCGCGTTCATCCTGCTGCTCTCCGCGCCCCGCGGTGTCCGGAAGGGACTGGCTTTCATCCTGGCGTGGCTCGGCTGTCTGGTCCTGGTGCTCGCCGTGGTGATTCTGCTGACCGGTGGCAAGCCGCCGGCTCCCCGAAGCGCGCCCTCCACGGTCGCCCTGGCGCTCAAACTGGCGCTGGGTATCGGAATGGTGGTCTACGCGGAGTCGAAACGGCGCCGGAGCGGCAGCGGGCGGCCGCACGCGACCCCCAAGTGGCTGGGGAGGCTGGACAGCGCCTCCGGATGGACCGCCGCGGGGCTGGGCGTCATTCTGCAGCCCTGGGGTCTGGTCGCCGCGGGCGCCGCCACGGTCGTCCAGGCGCATCTGTCCTCGCTCGGCTCGTACGTGGCGCTGATGGCCTTCTGCCTGCTCGCCACCTCCGGCCTGATCGCGATGGAGTTGTACACGACGTTCCGGCCCGCGAAGTCCCGCGCGAAGCTCGGTGCGTTGCGCGACTGGACCGAGAGTCATCAGGATCAGGTGATCGTCACGTTGTCCCTGCTGGTCGGAGTGTGGCTGGTCGCGAAGAGCATTTACCAGCTCGTCTGATCCACGTTTCCCTACGTCCGGCCGAGCATGCCCGATCCATGATCTCGTTCTCCGTCGTGCGTGCCTGATCGGTGCGCGGACTCCCGGCCGGGCACGCCTGATCCGTGATCTCGCCCTCCGTCGTGCGCGCCTGATCCGTGCCCCGATTCCCCGTCGTGCGCGCCGTGTTCCACGGCATGCACAACGTCCCGCCGGGCATGCCGGAACGCGGCGCGGCGTTGGGGTCCGCGCCGTGGTGCCAGGGGCTCTGACGTGGGCTCTTCCGGTGTTCCTCCGCTCCCCACCTGGGCTTGTCATGGACCTGGACAGCGCCACACGCGGCGTGCTGTCATGCCAACGGCCAATCCTTCCAACGTTGTACATCGTGTGGCAACGAGTCGCCACCCTTCCTCACCAAGGAGGATCCGTGCGCATCGACAAGAGACTGATTCTGTTCCTGGCAGGCGCTGTCGGCGCCGCCGGACTGTCCGCCGTACCCGCCGCGTCGGCGGCCGGGCAGCAGTCCGGAGGCTCCGCCGAAGTGCAGGGGCTGAAGGGGGAGTACTACACCCAGTCCGCCCCGGGCGCCTTCGACTTCGGGGAGCTCAAGGCCACCGGATTCGATCCCTCCATCGACTTCCCGACCCTGGAGTCGCGGCTGACCTCGGCCACCGGACAGGCGGACGACGCCAGCATCCGGTGGACCGGGAAGATCGTGCCGGAGAAGTCCGGCGCTCATACGTTCTCCATGATCGGGGACAACGGCTTCCGCCTCTGGATCGACGGGAAGCCGGTCATCGACCACTGGGTCGACGACTGGGAACGGGAACAGACCTCCCAGCCCGTCGAGTTGACCGCCGGTACCGCCTACGACTTCAAGGTGGAGTTCTTCGAGCACCAGGGAGGCTCCAACCTCCATCTCAAGTGGACCGAACCGGGCGGCACGAAGGTGCCGGTACCGCAGTCGGCCTTCCGGCTGCCCGACGACTTCGCGTACGACGGGGCCGTAGGTGCCACCGTGCTCGCCGACGGCCGCACCCTCAAGCTCGACTTCGCACAGAAGCTGGGCGCCCTGCCGGCCGGTCTGGTGAACCACCTGGACGTCGTGATCGGCGGGGCCGAGTGGCCGCTCGGGGCGGTCAAGGCCGACCCGGCCGACCCGCGGAGTCTGACCGTCGCCCTCAAGGAGCCGGTCGTCGGGAACAAGGCCGGTGACGCCACGGGCCTGGCCGACATCCGCTACGACGGGGACGGCGCACTGTCCGGCGAGGACGGCAAGGCGGTCGGTGCCTTCTGGTCCAGCGGGCCCAACCACTCCATGTACCAGCTCCGCACGAAGTGGGCCGACGAGGTCGGGCCGAAGAACGCCCTGCCCGAGTATCCGCGTCCCCAGCTCACCCGTGACAACTGGCAGAACCTCAACGGTTCCTGGGAGTTCGCCGCGGCGAGGGCGGGGGAGCAGCCGCCGGTGGGCAGGAAGCTCGGCGAGAAGATCCTCGTCCCGTACCCGGTCGAGTCGCAGCTCTCCGGGATCGAACGGCACGAGGACCGCATGTGGTACCGCCGGACCTTCACCGTCCCGAAGGACTGGAAGGTGGGCTCGGGCAAGCGTCTCCAGCTGAACTTCGGGGCCGTGGACTGGCAGTCCGAGGTGTACGTCAACGGCCACAAGGTCGCCGAACACAAGGGCGGCTACGACAAGTTCGGCGCCGATGTCACCGACGCGCTGGAACCCGGCCGCACCCAGGAACTGATCGTCGGCGTCTACGACCCGACCGACGCCGCGGACGGCGAGAACCCGCCGATGGGCAAGCAGCGCCTGGACCCGAGCGGCATCTGGTACACCCCGTCCTCCGGCATCTGGCAGACCGTCTGGATGGAGCCGGTCGCGGCCGACCACGCGGACTCCCTGAAGCTCACCCCGGACGTCCCGGGCGAGAGCGTCGCCGTCGAGGTGCGCGGGGTACGGGACGGGGTCCCGGTCACGGCGACCGCGTACGACGGGAGGCGCAAGGTCGCTACCGCCACCGGCCGGACCGGATCGGCGCTGACGGTGCCCGTCCCGGACCCGCACCTGTGGTCCGCCGACGATCCGCACCTCTACCAGCTGAAGGTCACCGTCGGGTCCGACCGGGTCGGCAGCTACTTCGGGATGCGGTCCATCGCCGTCGAGAAGGTGAACGGCACCCCGCGCACCGTTCTCAACGGCAAGCCGGTCTTCCTGATGGCCACCCTCGACCAGGGTTTCTGGCCGGACGGGCTGCACACCGCACCCACCGACGAGGCGCTCGCGTACGACCTGAAGATGCACAAGGCGCTGGGCTTCAACTCGGTCCGCAAGCACATCAAGGTCGAGCCCGACCGCTGGTTCTACTGGGCGGACAAGCTGGGTCTGATGGTCTGGCAGGACATGCCGGCGATGAACACCGTCAACCCGTCGGCCGCCGCGCGTGCCGAGTACGAGCACGAGATGAAGGAGATGATCGACGAACACTCCAGCCACCCGTCCGTCGTCATGTGGGTCACCTTCAACGAGGGCTGGGGCCAGTACGACGAGGCCCGGATCGCCGACCAGGCCAAGGCGTGGGACCCGACACGCCTGGTCAACAGCATGTCCGGCATCAACCTCGGCGTCGACGGCGGCACCGGGGACATCATCGACGAGCACGGCTACCCGAGCCCCGCGCTGCCGAAGCCGGACGGTCGACGGGCCCTGATCAGCGGCGAGTACGGCGGACTCGGCCTGGCGGTGCCGGGCCACGCCTGGGCCGTGCAGCAGTCGTACATCGCGGTCGACCCGGCCACCTACACCGACGACTACCTCACCAAGCTCGACGAGGTCCACGCGCTGGCCTGCAAGGGCGGCAACGGCGCCGTGTACACACAGATCTCCGACGTGGAAGGCGAGCTGAACGGTCTGTTCACCTACGACCGCAGGGTCGTCAAGCCCGATGTGAAGCGGGTCCACGACGCTCAACAGGCGCTGATCCGCGACGCGTCGAAGCCGGTCGTGGCGGGCTGCCCCGCCGCATGACCTTGCGTGCCGCTCCGGTCCGCCCCGCAGCGGGCGGACCGGAGCGGCACCGTCCGACCCCTTGACGCGGATCAACGGGGAACCAAGAATGATCGCGCTCTGACAACGTTGTCCGAAGGAGTATCCCCATGCACCGGACCCCACGGCCACGCCTGCGCGGCCCCGCGGCCGCACTCGCCGCCGTCGCGCTTCTGGGCGGTGTCCTCACCACCGGGGCCACGGCCCAGGCCGCGCCCCGGACCGACGGCCGGCTGACCGACCTGGTCAACCCGTTCATCGGCACCCAGAACGAGGGCAACACCTACCCCGGCGCCTCCGTGCCCTTCGGCATGGTGCAGCTCTCCCCGGACACCGGTCACAACACCGGCTACGACTACGGCGAGAACCACATCCGCGGCTTCTCCTCGGTCCATCTCTCCGGCGTCGGCTGCGGCCTGGGCGGCGACCTGCCGACCCTGCCCACCACCGGTGACGTCACCGAGACCGACTACGCGAAGTACGCGGCCGAGTTCAGCCACGACGACGAGAAGGCGAGCCCCGGCTACTACAAGGTCGGGCTCAGGACCGGCATCGAGGCCGAACTGACCGCGACGCAGCGCACCGGCGTCCAGCGCTACACCTTCCCGGCCACCGAGAAGGCCAACGTCCTGCTCAACGCGGGCCAGTCGCTGCACAGGACGCTCTCGTCCAAGGTCGAGATCCTGGACGACCACACCGTGCGGACCGCGATCACCGGCAGCGGATTCTGCCAGGACACCAAGCCGTACACGGTCTACACCGTCACCCACTTCGACCGGCCGTTCACCACGTCCGGTACGTGGAACGGCGACACCGTCACCGAGGGTTCGAAGCGGTCCTCGGCCACCGACGCCCGCAACGGTGCCTGGCTGCGCTTCGACACCACCAAGGACCGCACGGTCGAGGCCACCACCTCGCTGAGCTACGTCGACGCCAAGGGCGCCGCGCTCAACCTCCGCGCCGAGGGCGGCCGCAGCTTCGACCGCGTCGAGCGCGCCGCGCAGCGCAGCTGGGAGGACCGCCTCGAAGGCGTGAAGGCCCAGGGCGGAAGCGACGAACTGCGCCGCACCTTCTACTCCTCGCTCTACCGCTCCTTCCTCGCGCCCAACGTCGGCAGCGACGTCGACGGCCGCTACACCGGCTGGGACCAGAAGAAGCACCGCGCGAAGAACTTCACCTACTACCAGAACTGGTCGCTCTGGGACACGTACCGCACCCAGGCCCAGCTCCTCTCGCTGCTCGCCCCGCGCGAGTCCCGCGACATGGCGATATCCGTCCTGCGGATCGACGCCGAGAGCGGCTGGCTGCCCAAGTGGGGCTACGGCACCGTCGAGACGAACATCATGACCGGCGACCCGGTCACCCCCTTCCTCACCAACGCCTACCAGCAGGGTCTGCTGAAGGGGTATGAGGAGGAGGCGTTCCGCGCCCTGAAGAAGAACGCCGACGGGGTGCCCGCCACGGACTCCGCACCGGTGGGCCGCGAGGCCAACGTCGAGTACCTGAAGGACGGCTACGCCCCGTACATCAAGGACCGTCCGCACGCCAAGCCCGGCGACTCCGACTACGACCACGGCGCCTCCGCCACCCTGGAGTACGCCCTGTCCGACGGCATGCTCGCCGAGATGGCCCGCGACCTCGGCCACGACGCCGACGCCGCACGCTACGACGCCCGCGCCCAGAACTACCGGAAGATATTCGACCCTTCCACCGGCTTCTTCCGTGCCCGCGACGCCTCCGGTGCCTTCACCGGCCCCGTCGACCCGGCGCAGAGCGAGGGCTTCCACGAGGGCACGTCCTGGCAGTACCAGTGGATGGTGCCGCAGGACATCCCGGGCATGGTCGGCCTGATCGGCGGCAAGGATGCCGCCAACCAGCGCCTCGACTCCTTCTTCGCTTACGACAAGCTCCTCGCCGACCCGGCGAAGACCGCGCGCGAGGTGTGGGTCAACGGCCCGTACGCGTACTACAACGCCGACAAGTACAACCCGCAGAACGAGCCCGACCTCATCGCCCCGTACACCTATCTCTCCACCGGCCAGCCGTGGAAGACGACCGATGTGGTCCACGCAGCCCTGACGCTCTTCACCAACGGGCCGACCGGCATGACGGGCAATGACGACCTGGGCACCATGTCCGCCTGGATGGTCCTCTCCTCGATCGGTGTCTTCCCGGTCCAGCCGGGCACCGACACCTGGGGTCTGTCCACGCCGGCCTTCGAGCGCGTCGACATCGAGCTCGACCGCCGGTACTACCCGCACGGATCGCTCACCGTGAGCGCGCCCGGGGCCTCGGACACCGACCGGTACATCCAGTCGGCCCGGCTCGACGGTGCGCAGCAGTCGCGCACGTACCTCACGACGGACGACATCCGCTCGGGCCGCTCGCTCTCTTTCACGGTGGGCAGCGAGCCGTCGGCCTGGGGCACCTCGCCCGAGGACGCTCCGCCCGCGCTGGGCTGACCCGGCACCGCACCGCATGTGAGCGCCCCTTCCCTCGTCCGAAGAGGGAAGGGGCGCTCACATGCCGTGGCCTCAGGCGGGCGGCGGCGGGTCGATCGCCTCGGCTACGGTCGGGAAGACCGGAAGGGCGCTGTCGAGGCCGAGCACTCCGATGAGCCGTTCCATGAACGGGGACGGCGCGGCGAGCCGCAGTCGGGGGCCCAGCAGGGTCTGGCCCTGAAGAAGCACGTTCACCGTCGTCGAGTCCGCGAAACTCACTTCGGAGAGGTCGACGACGACCGGTTCACCGCCGTTCGATGCCGCGCTCTCCAGCGCGGCGCCGAGCGGGGCGACGTTGTCGATGTCGAGGTCGCCCGTCACGGCGAGGACCAGCGCTCCGGGGTCCTGGCGTGGGACGATTCTCATGGCTCTGCCGGCGCTGGGGGATGGAAGCACGGTCACCTCGTGATGCACTGGACGGCGGGGGATGAAGCCGGTTGGTGTGGACGGTCCGGTGCAAGTCCGTCCCTGCTCGCGGCGGGTGTCGGCCAACGATAGAAGTAACAGTTGCCATTTGACAACATTCTTCGGTGGGTAACAATCTGTACCCAATGATCAACGTACGCACCCCCTCGAGGAGTGCCTCAGTACGCGGAAGCAGGGGCTCGATGAAGCTAGGCGCTGTCCGCGATGTCGTCGCGGAGCCGGTCGGCCGGGCTCCGGCCGGCAGCGAGACGCTGCGACGCGGCCGAGTGGAAGGCGGCCAGTCCTTCGGCGAGCGCCGCCACCTCGGCGGGTTTCATCTGCTCCAGCACGGCGGAGAGCTCGCGCGTGCGGATCGCCCGGCACTCCTCCAGAAGGGCGCGGCCCCGCACGGTCAGCCGGAGCTCGACCTCGCGGCGGCTGGTCGGGCTGGGATCCCGCTGGACGAGGCCCATGGCCTCCATCCGGTCGCAGAGCCTGCTCACCGACGGGGCGCGCGAACCGAGCGCCTCACCGAGCGAGCGGAGGTTGCTGCCCTCCTGCCTCTCGATCACGAGCAGGGCCCGCAGCTGCGAGGGCGAGACCGTGCCGGGAGGCGCGGCCTCCTGACCGCGCCCCCACAGCACCTCCAGCAGTTCGGAGGCGGCGCAGACATCCTCGGAGACCCGCTCGAGACGGTGAGGAAGGCCGGTGCGGTGGGGCATCCATCCACTCTGTCATCCGGAGCGGCCTCCTGTCAGCCCGGCCCCACCCCTGTCACCCGGCGAAGAATGAGCGGAAGACCGTGAACGCCCGTACCGAAATCGAACGAGCCGTGCGCGCCGCCACGCCGCACGCCCTGGTGGAGACGGTGCGCGACGCACTCGCCACCGCGTACGACGCGCGGTCCGTCGAGCTGCTGCTGGCTGACTACGGGATGACCGTGCTCAAGCCGGTCGGCACCGCACCGGGGCACGAACGTGCTGTGTCGATGCACAACAGCCCGCAGGGCCGTGCCTTCGGCAGCCAGCGTCCGCACGAGGAGCCGGCCGACCACGGCGACCAGGCCGACCATCACTTTCCCGTGACGGTGCGCGGTGAGCGCCTCGGAGTCCTCAGCGTCCGCCTCCCGGCGGACGGGGCCACCCCGCAGGCCATGGACGAGCTGGCCCAGGTGGCCGACCTCCTGGGACACGAGATCGTAGTGGCGGAACGGGGCACCGACCACTACCAGCGGGCCCGCCGCATCACCCGGCTCACGCTCGCCGCTGAGATGCAGTGGCAACTGCTCCCTGCCAGGTCCTTCACCGCGGCCGAGTACGCGATCGGCGCGCAGCTGGAACCCGCCTACGCCGTCCACGGGGACAATTTCGACTGGGCCGCAGACGGTGACCAGCTGACTGTCTCCGTGACCAACGGCCAGGGCGAGGGCATCCAGGCCTCCTTGCTCACCAACCTCGCGGTGAACGCGTTGCGCAACGCCAGAAGGGCCGGCATCGGCATCGAGGACCAAGCCGCCCTCGCCGACCAGGCGCTGTATGAGCAGCACCGCGGCAGCGCACATGTGTCGACCCTGCTGCTCCGCTTCGACCTCGACACCGGAACGGTCGGCGCAGTGGACGCGGGCTCCCCGCAGCTGTGGCGGCTGCGCGGCCGGACGGTCGCCCGGATGGAACTGGACGCCCAGCTGCCGCTCGGCATGTTCGAGGAGTCGCAGTACGTGGTCCAGAACCTCCGGGCACTCCCCGGCGACCGGCTGCTGCTCGTCAGCGACGGGGTGTACGACACCGTGTCACCTCTCGGCGAGGCGTACGTGGAGCGTGGCCTGGCCAGGGCGATCCTTGCGACGCGGCTGCTGCCCGCAGCGTCGGTCCCGGGCGCCGTCCTGCGTGAACTCGCGGACTACCGCGACGCGGAAACGCTCGATGATGCTCTGGTCGTCTGCATCGACTGGTTCGGCAGACAGGGGCGTGACGGCTGATCCCGCGGCCCGTGCGCCGCCGGAGCCGGTCAGCTGCTGAGCATGAACTCGGCACGGATGCGCTTGCCGACCGGCACCCGCTCGGCCGTCAGGCGGTCGCACAGGGCCACGACGATCTCCATGCCGTGGCCGCCGAGCCGGCTCGGGTCGGGGGCGTAGAAGACCGGGAGCGCGCTGCTGCTGTCGTACACCGTGACGCTGATGCGCTCGGCGGTGCCTTCGAGTTCCAGCAGGTAGGGACCGTGGCTGTAGCGGTCGGCATTGGTGACCAGCTCGCTCACGGCGAGCATCAGATCGTTGCGGGTGTGAGTGCCGAGTACGGCTGTCCATTCAGCCACGAGCCGCGCGAGAAAGCGGTCGGCCAGCGCGCGTGCCTGGGAGATGCACCCCGGTTCGCCGTCGAAGACCTCGGCGCTGTGCAGTGCCTCCGTGGGCGGAGAACTCTTCGGGGAGTCGTCCGGCCGGGAGATGGCCTGTTCGTTCATGTGCTCCAGCCAGGGCGCAGCGGGGGAGGCCGTGGACCTCTCTTCTCGCTGATCGTGTACCCGCGCCGGGAGATCCCACTCACGAGTGATGTCAGCAGATATTACGCCCGTCCGGGAAGCCGCACCACGGTCACGAAGAACTCGTCGATCTGGCGGACCGCCGCGATGAACTGGTCGAGGTCGACCGGCTTCGTGACGTAGGCGTTCGCATGCAGTTTGTAGCTGCGCAGGATGTCCTCCTCGGCGGAGGACGTGGTCAGCACGACCACGGGAATGAGCGAGAGCTCGGGGTCCTGCTTGATCTGCTCCAGCACCTGGCGCCCGTCGTACTTGGGCAGGTTCAGGTCGAGCAGGATCAGGTCGGGACGCGGGGCGTCACCATAGGTGCCGCGGCGGTAGAGGAAGTCGAGCGCTTCCTGCCCGTCGCGGACCACATGGAGGGTGTTGCGGATCTTGTTGTCCTCGAACGCCTCACGCGTCATGAGCTCGTCGCCGGGGTCGTCCTCGACGAGAAGGACCTCGATGGGCTGTACGGGGTTGGTCACGCGGTGTCTCCATTGGTCTCGTCGGGGCCGGCCGTTTCCTCGGCCGCTGCCGGGGAGGTGTCGGCGTCGGCGGGCAGGCAGAAGTGGATGCGAGTGCCCTGGCGGGGTTCGCGGTCGAGCCAGATCCGGCCGCCGTGGAACTCGATGATTTTGCGGCAGAGGGCGAGTCCGATGCCCGTTCCGTCGTACTCGTCGCGGGCGTGCAGACGCTGGAAGATGACGAAGACCTTCTCGGCGAACTCGGGAGCGATCCCGATGCCGTTGTCCGTCACGGTGAAGTGCCAGACGTCCTCCTCCCGCACACAGCCGACCGTGATGACGCACGGCTCGTCCGGGCGCCGGAACTTCACCGCGTTCCCGATCAGGTTCTGCCAGATCATCGCGAGCGTCGTCGCGTCGCCGTTCACCTCGGGCAGCGGGTCCGCACGCACGATCGTGGTTTCCGACTCCTCGATGACGAGTGCCAGATTTGCCAGGCCACGGTCCAGCGCGCGGTCGAGGTCGACGGTGCTCCAGCTGTCATGGACCCGGCCGACCCGGGAGAAGGTGAGCAGGTCGTTGATGAGCACCTGCATTCGCTTGGCGCCGTCGACCGCGAAGTCGATGTACTGCTTGCCGCGCGCGTCCAGCTCGCTCCCGTACCGCTTGTCCAGCAGTTGGCAGAACGACGCGACCTTCCGCAGCGGTTCCTGGAGGTCGTGCGAGGCGACGTAGGCGAACTGTTCCAGCTCGGAGTTGGAGCGGCGGAGCTCCTCCGTCTGCTGTGCCAGCAGCTCCTCGCGCTCCTGGGAGGCGTCGAGCTCCTCGACCAGCCGGCACCGCATGTCCTCGACGGCGGCGGCCACGGCCCGTACGTCGGACGGCCCACGCACCTGGATCCGTCGCCGGAAGGTGCCGGACCGCACCTGGCGGGAGGCCTCGGCCAGGGCCTTGAGTGGCCGTCCCACCACCCGGTGCAGCAGCAGGCTGAGGGCGATCACGCACACGACGAAACAGGCCACCAGTGAGATCAGCGTCTTGTCGCGTGTGGCACGTGCGTCGTCGAGCTGGGCGCGCGCGTGGTCCCTGGCGGTGTCGAGATGGGACTGCTGCACGGTGTAGAGCTGCCGGAGTCTGTCGAAGGCGGCCTTGCTCCCGGCAGTCCTGGCGGACGACCGGCCCTCAGGGCCGTCACGCCGGACGGCGGCGATCAGCGGTTCGGCATGCTCCTTGCGCCACTGTGCCGAGGCGGCGGCGATCCGGTCCAGATCGTGGGTGTACGGCTCGCCGTCACCCATGGCGGCGCGGACCCGTGCCATGCGCTGCCGCTCGTCGCGCTTCCCGCTCGCGTACGGCTGGAGGAAGGAGGGGTCGCCGGTGAGGGCGTAGCCACGGACCCCGGTCTCCTGGTCGAGCAGCGCGTTCTGCAGTTGGAAGGAGGCCGAGCGGGCCGGCTGGATGCGGTCGACCAGCTCGGTGGTCCGGTCGGATATTCGGGCCAGGACGAGTCCGCCGGCCACCAGGCAGCCGCACACGACCAGGACGAAGCAGGCCAGGATCAGATGGACCCAGTTCTGGACCGAAAGCCGCGCCAGCCGTCCCGGCCGCTGCGGGGTGTCGTCCGGTGAGTCACTGCTCATGAGCTGTCCTTTTTCCAGGCGAGATGCAGCACGGCCACATCGTCGGCGAGGCCGCCGTAGGGGGCAGCCCCCTCGGAGGCGCCTGCGACCAGCGCGTCGACGAACGGCCGGGCCGGCAGCGTCGCCCGGTCGCGGGCCATGGCCAGCAGTCCTTCCTCGCCCAGCCGGGTGTCCGGCCCGGTACGGCCTTCGAACAGCCCGTCGGTGAAGAGTACGAGTCCGGCGCCGGACGCCAGCGCGTGCTCGGTCGAGACCCACTGTCCGTGGCCCGGCAGCAGCCCGAGCGCGATCCCGCCCTCGGGCTCCACCCAGTCGATGTCCGTGCCGTGGCGCAGCAGGAGCCCCGGGTGTCCCGCCCTGACGATGCGGACGTGGTCCCCGCCGGGCGGAAAGACGAGCGAGGTGACGGTCGCGAAGACATGGGGGTCCGAACGCTCGGCGACGAGCATCTCCTCGAGCAGTGCGAGCTGTTCGAGCTGGTCGGTGCCGCACAGGACCGCGGTGCGCCAGGCCACCCGCAGGCAGACCCCGAGCGCGGCCTCCGCCGCACCGTGCCCGGACACGTCGCCGATCACGGCGTGCACCGTACCGTCGGCTCTCTGGACCACGTCGTAGAAGTCGCCGCTGAGCAGACCGTGGGCACGGCCCGGCTCGTAACGGGCGACGGCCTCGAAGGAGTCGTCGTTCAGCAGCGGGACGGGCAGCAGTCCTCGTTCGAGGCGCGCGTTCTCCTGGGCCATCAGCTGAGTGGAGCGAAGGGCGGCCGCGGCCCGCTCGACGTGCTTGCGCTGGAGGGCGTAGCGGACCGCGCGCGACAACGCCTGCGGGTCGATCCGCCCCTTGACGAGATAGTCCTGCGCACCCGTGGCCACCGCGTCGAGCCCCGCCTCGGCCTCCGCCAGGCCGGTCAGCACCACGATGGCGGCGTCCGGGGTGGTCTCCAGGATCCGTTTCACGGCACTCAGTCCGTGCACATCGGGAAGGTGCAGGTCCAGCAGTACGCAGACGGGTGTCCGGCGGCGGCTCAGGAAGGTCAGCGCCTCGGTCAGTGTCTTGCACCAGGTGAGCGCGGAGTCCAGTTCGCCGTCGGCGAGCATCTCCTCGACCAGCAGAGCGTCGCCGGCGTCGTCCTCGACCAGGAGGATGGCTGCGTCGACGTCCCAGACGGAAGGCCGTTCACCCGGTACCGAGCCGGCCTGCACGGGAAACGCCGCCGGGACCGGCTGCCGGGTGTGGGAGCCGGTACGCATCTCAGCCACGGTTCACCCTCTCGTCGCGCCCGAGCGGGCCGCCAGTCTTCGCCCCGCAGCATATGTGAACAACGCCCGCCGCTCTGCGGTCGGGGCGGGCGTCGTCCAGCCGCCGAAGGGGGTTCGGGCCACGGTGGTTCAGCTCGGGGGGATGTCGCCGGTGAGCTTCTCCAGCCTGAGCAGATCGTGCGGGGCAATGCCGGCGAGCCCGGAAACCGCGTCGATGTCAGCGCCCGCGCGGACCGCGAGCACCGCTTCCAGTTCTACGTCCGCGCGGGAGGCGTCGGCTGCCGCCTCGGCGTCACGAAGCCGGTGCACGGCCAGTTCCAGTGGGGAGAGATCCATGGGACGGGATGCTCTCACGTGCCGGAGGTCACGCCTCGACGGACATCCCTGCCCGCAGCTGCTTGACGATGCGCGCGATCAGCCGGGAGACGTGCATCTGCGACACCCCGAGCTCGGCACCGATCTGGGACTGCGTCATCTCCTGACCGAAGCGCATCTGCACGATCCTGCGCTCGCGGTCGTCGAGCTGTTCCAGCAGCGGCGCCAGCGTGTGGAGGTTCTCGACGGTGTCCATCCCCGGATCGGCCTCGCCGATCACGTCGGCGATGGACCGCTGGTCGTTGCCGGAGTCGGTCTCGGCCGAGGGCGTGTCCAGGGACCCCGCCGAATAACCGTTGGCCGCGACGAGCCCCTCGATGATCTCTTCCTCGGGAAGGCCGAGGTGGTCGGCGAGCTCCTTGACCGTCGGGTCACGGTCCAGGTCCGCGGCGAGCTGTTCCTTGGCCTTGGCGAGTTCGACCCGCAGCTCCTGGAGCCGTCGCGGCACATGGACCGCCCAGGTGGTGTCCCGGAAGAAGCGCTTGATCTCCCCGACGATGTAGGGGACGGCGAAGGTGGCGAACTCGACCTCGCGCGAGAGGTCGAACCGGTCGATGGCCTTGATCAGCCCGATGGTGCCCACCTGGATGATGTCCTCGGTGTCGTCGCCACCACGGTTGCGGAACCGCGCGGCGGCGAACCGGACCAGCGTGAGGTTCATCTCGATGAGGGTGTTGCGCGCGTACTGGTACTCGTGCGTGCCCTCTTCGAGGACCTGAAGACGGTCCAGGAACACCTTCGACAGGGCACGGGCGTCCTTCGGGGCCACCTTGCCGGTGTCCTCGATCCACGGCAGCTCCGAAGCTCCCGCATCGTCCTGCCCGGGCAGCTTGCGCGTGCCACCGAGGATGGTGCCGGTCTGCTCCGTCGTGCACGTCATGATGTCGCCCCTCCATGTTGCCAAGTGCGTTGGGCTCCGTGTGCCCGTGTGTTGCCAAGTGCGTTGGGCCTCGTGTGCCCGGTATCGGCGAGGTCATGCAGAACGGGCGCGAATTCTTTCGGCGGCCGTCGCGGCGGAGAGCCCGTCGCGGCGGAGAGCCCGTCGGGGGTGAAGCCGCTCCCGCACCCGAATGGAGCAGCACCCGGGGCATGGCAGACTTGACGAGGGCGTTCGGCCCGCAGTGCGGCGGCTTTGCGCAGAAGCCCGCGGCCGGGCCTCAGTCCCGTGGACGGCAGTCCTCGTGAGCCCGGCTCGGCGGCGCGCCACGGTCCGCCGAGAGAATCCGGCGGCACAAGCAACAGAGGAACGGCAATGACGGTGACAGAGGACAGCCCGGAGCTCGCGCCCGGTATCGAGGAGTTCGGTCCCGGTATCGACCCGCAGCGGCTGGCCGTCTGCCTGAGTGTGCTCGACGAGCTCGACTCCATCGACGTCGACCACCCGGACGCCATCGCGGTGCGCCGCGCCACCGCCGGCGTCTACCGCACCGTGAAGCAGCGGCGCCGCCAGGAGCGCCGCGCCGCGAAAACGGCGCACGACAAGGCCGTGACCGAGGCCACCGCGACGGGCTCGGCCGAACGCATCGACGACGAGACCCAGGGCGTTCTCCCCTCGTCCTCCGCCGCATCCGAGATCGCGGGGGTCCTTCAGCGGCCCAGGTCCTGCTACATCTGCAAGACGCGGTACGTCGAGGTCGACGCCTTCTACCACCAGCTCTGCCAGGACTGCGCCCGCGAGAACCGCGCCCGGCGCGACGCCCGCACCGACCTCACCGGCCGCCGGGCGCTGCTCACCGGTGGGCGCGCCAAGATCGGGATGTACATCGCGCTGCGGCTGCTGCGCGACGGCGCGCACACCACGATCACCACCCGCTTCCCCAACGACGCGATCCGTCGCTTCAAGGCCATGCCGGACAGCGACGAGTGGATCCACCGTCTGAAGATCGTCGGCATCGATCTGCGCGACCCGGCCCAGGTCGTCGCCCTCACCGAATCGGTGGCCGCCGAGGGGCCGCTGGACATCCTGATCAACAACGCCGCGCAGACGGTCCGCCGTTCCCCGCAGGCGTACAGCGAACTGCTCGGTGCCGAGTCCGCCCCGCTGCCCGCGGGTGAACTGCCGGCCGCCGAGGTGATCGGCACCTTCGGCAGCGGCACCGTCGACCGCGTGGCCGCCCTGCCCGCCGCCCGCAAGGAGGGGCTGAGCGCGCAGGACGTCACCGAGCTCGCCCTGGTGACCGGATCGGCGTCGCCGGCGCGAATCGCCGCAGGCACCGCGATCGATGCGGGCGGACTCGTCCCGGATCTGCACCACACCAACAGCTGGATCCAGACGGTCGACGAGGTCGAGCCGATCGAGCTGCTGGAAGTCCAGCTCTGCAACTCCACCGCACCGTTCATCCTGATCAGCCGGCTCCGCCCGGCGATGGCCGCGACCGCCGCCAAGCACTCCTACGTGGTCAACGTATCCGCGATGGAAGGTGTGTTCGGCCGTGGCTACAAGGGCGCGGGCCACCCGCACACCAACATGGCGAAGGCCGCGCTGAACATGCTGACCCGCACCAGCGCCCAGGAGATGTTCGAGAAGGACGGCATCCTGATGACCGCCGTCGACACCGGCTGGATCACCGACGAGCGCCCGCACCCGGACAAGATGCGGCTCGCCGAGGAAGGCTTCCACGCCCCGCTGGACCTGGTCGACGGAGCTGCCCGCGTCTACGACCCGATCGTCCGCGGTGAGGCGGGTGAGGCGATGTACGGCTGCTTCCTCAAGGACTACGCCCCCGCCAACTGGTAGCACGTCCGGTGGTCGCAGACCCGGTCCGGGAACCTTCCCGGGCCGGGTCTTTTCCATGGCTGGTGGCTGAAAGTGAGCCAAGGCACACAGTCCATCGAGCATGGGCGCGCTCATTTGGTTACGCTGAGGGCAACGGACGTCATCAAGGGATCCACGAAGGTTTCTCGACCGTCCTGGGACAGGCTCGTCAACCGGGCCGCAGTCCCGTCCCGTACCCGGCGCCACCGCGACCGAACAGATTCTGCCCTGCCCCGCACCATGGGCGGTCGACCACCGGATGTGATGCCGGGACGTCGGATGCGCCCGGGGCTACGTGACACAAAGGAGTGCGCGGTGACGACACCAGAACTGACGAAGCGCGACCAGGGGACGGCGGAAAGGTACGGAGACCGGGCCCGCAGGCCCGAGAAGCTCCGGAACATCGAGGTCTGGGCCAGGTCCGCACCGATCCGGCTGGCCGGCTACGAGGACGACCTCGCCGAGCCGCACATCCTGCCCGGCATCGACTGAGCGCTTCCCACTCGGGCTCCGGCCCGCGCCCCGAGGAGGGTGCGGGCCGGAGCCCGGTCGTGCCGCGGTGTTCGCGGTCGTCAGAAGACCGCGTTCGCGACGGCGGCCCCGGCGAACGAGAGCCCCACCCCCACGCCGACCGTGAGCAGCAGATATCCCGCCGCCAGGCTCAGCCGGCGGGCGGACGTCAGGGTGAGCAGCTCGTAGGAGAACGTCGACCAGGTCGACAGGGCCCCGCAGAAGCCGGTGGCCAGGAGCAGATTCAGCCGGGTTCCCAGATCGCCGTCGGTCGCCGCCTCGGCGATGAAGCCGAGGAGCAGGGCCGCGCTCGCGTTGGCCGCGAAGGTGCCCCAGGGGAAGACGGAGTGGAGGCGGAACTTCGCGTCGACCCCGAGGTAGTAGCGCAGCGGTGCGCCCACCAGTCCGCCGGCGAGTACGAGCAGCCAGTCGGTCATGAGGCGTCATCCTCCGAGCCGTAGGAGCGCCCGAAGGCGAAGTGGGCGGCGAACGCGCCCGCGGTCACGGCGGCCAGCGCGGCCACCACGGTCAGGAGGAGGCAGCCGACCGCGTATCCGGGCTGATCGTTCTCGAACAGCTCACGCACGTTGTCCGTGTAGTGCGAGAACGAGGTGAACCCGCCCAGCACGCCTGTGCCCAGCAGCGGACTGATCAGCCGGGGCGCGCCAGGGAAACGCAGCTTCAGGGTGACCATCAGGACGCCCATCAGGAAACAGCCCACCGTGTTGACCAGCAGGATCGTCCACGGGAAGGCCGATGTTCCGGTCGGCCACAGGCGCTCGGCGCCATAACGGGCTGCGGCCCCGGCGGCGCCGCCGATCGCGACGGCGCCCACGATCGACAGCTGCACTCCGGGATGGTGATCGGGGTGGCTGTGGCGGTGCAACTGCATCTTGAGGGACATTCCGCGAACCTACGGAACCGGCCGCGGCGGCACGGGCGGAGCACGCTGGCAGCCGCGCGTCCATACCCGTCTGGGTCAATCCAACCGCCACGTAACGCGACATAGCGGTCACTTTGTGTCTAGATGTTGGTTGTAAGGACTTTTCCTTTCGGCCCGCGGGCCGAAAGGACCCCTCGCTGCCGAGTCGTTGGAGCCAGCCTTGCCCCTCGCCGAGCCGGAAATCGTCCGGCGGCTGGAGAAGCGTCAGCCGTCTGCATACCTCCTTGCCTCCATCCGGGGCGTCGGACAGGTCGACCTCCAGCCCGCCCTGCTGACCGGCGTGGCGATCCTCGTCGCGCTCTGGGTGTCGGGCTGGGAGAACGGCCTCTTCGCCACCCTCGGCACGCTGATCGCAACCGCGACGGCCTACGCGCTCGGTGTCGACCGTGCGGGTATCGCGCTCGGCCTCCAGGGATACGCGGGCTGCCTCACGGGTATCGCCCTCTTCTCCTCGCTGGGCAACCACCCGGCCACCTATGTACTGACCGTCGTCGGCGCCATCATGTGCACCCTTCTGATGGCCGCTCTGGGCACCTTCCTCACCCCTTACGGACTCACCCCCCTGACCGCGCCGTTCTGCCTGGTCTCCGGAGTGATGGTGCTGGGAGCCCCCTCGTTCGAGCGGGTCTGGCACGGGGCCCCGGCCGCGGTCTCCAGTACGACGAGCGGTGACACCGGACTGTCGTGGAACGACCTCTGGCACGCGTTCTTCAACAACGTCTCGCAGATCTTCCTGATCGAGAGCTGGTACGTCGGGCTGATCATGCTCGTCGGACTGGCCCTGGCCGGCCTGCGCGTCGTTCTCTACGCGGCGGCCGGCAGCGTGATGGGAATCATCGCCGCGTGGGCGCTGGGTGCGCCGACTGCGCTGATCGCCAACGGCATCTACGGCTACAACGCGGTGCTCGTCGGCATCGCCATCGGTGCCGTCTTCATGGCCAACACGGTCTGGACGGGTGTCTACGCCCTGTTCGGTGCGGCGGCGACCACCGGCCTCACCGCGTCGCTGACGTCCTTCTTCAAATCGTTCGGCGGCCACACCTTCACCTGGCCGTTCATCCTCACCACCTGGGTGCTGATGGCGGCCGTACCCCTGCTGCCCCGCCTGCGCCGGAGCGAGTGACCGCTTCCGGCCGGCACCTCCTGCCCTCAGCCCGTACATCACCGAGGAAGGTACTGACGATGAACCTCGCCCCTCGCGAGATCGACAAACTGCTGGTCTACGTGGTGGCCGACCTGGCCCGCAAGCGCCAGGACCGCGGCCTCAAGCTGAACTACAGCGAGTCGGTCGCGCTGATCACCGAGGCGATCCTTGAAGCGGCCCGCGACGGCAAGAGCGTCGCGGACTGCATGGAACTGGGCCGCCATGTCGTTGGTGAGACCGACACCATGGACGGTGTACGGGAGATGCTCGGCCTGCTGCAGGTCGAGGCGTCCTTCGTGGACGGGACCAAGCTCGTGTCCTGCCACGACCCCATCGGCGGCTGAACCGTGGCCGAGCCCGTTGCCGTCATCGCCGTGTGCGGTCACGAAGCCGCCTACGGACGTGCGCTGGAAGGCGTAGTGGACGCCGGGGTCAGCATCGTGCCGAGCGGGCGCGAACTGTTCCGGAGCATCGCCGCGCACGGGCGCCGGGGCGCGGAGACCGTGGTCGTCCCCATGACGCTCGGCCGCGACCCCGAACTGGTCGCGGACACCGCCCGGACGCTTCGCGCCGTACCCGCGGGCGAGCGCGGCACCACCGTGCTAGCCGAACCGTTCGGCACCGCCCAGCACCTGGTCGCATGGCTGCGAGCGGCGGCGGGCCGGGTACCAGCGACCTCCGCGCTGCTGGTCACCGCCCCGTCCGGCGACCCGTTCGAGGACGCCGAGCTGTACCGGATCGCCGCGCTGGTACGCCGTTACGGCCGGCGCGGCCTCGTCGAGGTGGCGTTCACCGGGGGAGACCCGGACCCGGCCGAGGGCATCCGGCGGTGCCGGCTGCTCGGTGCGGAACGGGTGACGCTGCTTCCGGCCGCGTTCGCGCTGCCGGAAGTGCCCGAGTCGGCCGGTGAGGGATCGGTGCCCGTCGACCGGGCGGGTCCGCTCATCCCGGCGTCGGCACTTCGACGCGTCCTCGGCGAGCGGGTCGCCGACGCGCGACGGCGCTGGAACGAGAACGGGGACGACGGCGTCGCGGCCGGCCTGACCGCCGCCGACAACCACGGCCACTCCCACACTCACCCACCCGGTGAGGGACACGACCACGGCCATGCGCACTCCCACGCCCCAGGTGAGGGACACGACCACGGGCACGGCCACCACCACGATCCGGGCCACCAGCACGTGCACGGCCCCGGACCCCTGCACACGCACCACCACCCGTCCGCCCCTGGCGCGGACCGAGTCATCAGGAGCATCGCATGACGTTCCGTCAGAAGTATCTGTACGGCAAGGGACCCATCGAACTGAACGCGGGCCGCCGCACGTTGAAGCTCACCGTGAGCAACACCGGTGACCGTGCCGTTCAGGTCGGTTCCCACTACCACTTCTTCGAGGTCAACTCGGCACTGTCGTTCGACCGCCAGAAGACGCTCGGTATGCACCTCAATATCGCCGCCGGCACCTCCGTGCGGATCGAGCCCGGGGGCTCGCGCGAGGTGGAGCTCTGCGCGTACGGCGGCACGGGCCGTCTCGTCGGCTTCAGCGGGCTGCTCAACGGCAGCCTCTCCTCCCACCCCGCCCGCGTCGAGGCCGTCCGCAGGGCCATCGAGCAGGGATTCGAGGGAGCGCAGGGCACCCCCGACGCCAAGCGCGCCACCAAGGAATCCAAGGGCTCCAAGGCCACCAACGAAAAGAAGAAGGGTTCGAGCTGATGCCCATCCTGCCCCGCAAGCAGTACACCGACATGTTCGGTCCGACGGTCGGCGACCGGTTCCACCTCGCCGACACCAACCTCATCGTCGAGGTCGAGAAGGACTACAGCGAGGGCCAGTACGGCGACGAGGTCCTCTACGGCGGCGGCAAGACCATGCGCGACGGCATGGCCTCCGACCCGCAGGCCACCGCAGCGCAGGGCGCACTCGACACCGTCATCACCAACGTGGTCGTCATCGACCCGATGGTCGGCGTCGTCAAGTGCGACATCGGCATCAAGGACGGCTTCATCGTCGGCATCGGCAAGTCCGGCAACCCGCAGACGCAGAACAACGTCGACCCCGACCTGGTCATCGGTCCCGGCACGGAGGCCATCGCGGGGGAGCACCTCATCGCCACCGCGGGTGCCATCGACACCCACGTCCACCTGATCGCCCCGCAACAGGCCGAACAGGCGCTGACCAACGGCATCACCACCCTCATCGGCGGTGGTACCGGTCCTTCGGACGGCTCCAACGGCACCACCTGCACCCCCGGCCCGTACAACATCGGCAAGCTCCTCCAGGCCGCCGAGACCATGCCGGTCAACCTCGGCATCATGGGCAAGGGCAACGGCAGCCTGCCGGAAGCTCTCAACGAGCAGGTTGTCGCCGGTGCCTGCGGGCTCAAGGTGCACGAGGACTGGGGCGCCACCCCGGCTGTCATCGACAACGCGCTGAACGTCGCCGACCAGCACGACGTCCAGGTCTCCATCCACACCGACAGTCTGAACGAGAGCGGATTCTTCGAGGACACCCGCTCCGCGATCGACGGCCGGGCCATTCACACCTTCCACAGCGAGGGCGCGGGCGGCGGTCACGCCCCCGACATCCTGCGCATCGCCGGCGAGCCCAACGTCCTGCCGTCCTCCACCAACCCGACGCTGCCGTACACCGTGAACTCGGTGGACGAGCTCCTCGACATGGTCATGGTCTGTCACCACCTCAGCCATGACATCCCCGAGGACGTGTCCTTCGCCGACAGCCGGGTCCGGGCCGAGACGATCGCCGCCGAGTCGGTACTGCACGACCTCGGCGTGATCAGCATCTTCTCCTCCGACTCCCAGGCCATGGGCCGTATCGGCGAGTCCGTCACGCGTGCGTTCCAGACCGCGCACCACTGCAAGGACAAGCTCGGCACGCTGGAGGGCGACTCGGCCCGCAACGACAACCAGCGGGTTCTGCGCTACCTCGCCAAGGTCACCATCAACCCGGCCATCGCCTCCGGCATCTCCGACCACGTGGGATCGATCGAGAAGGGCAAGCTCGCCGACATCGTGCTCTGGCCCATCCACTCCTTCGGTGCCAAGCCGAAGATGGTGATCAAGGGCGGCATCATCTCCTGGGCGCAGATGGGCGACCCCAACGCCTCGCTGCCGACCCCGCAGCCCGTCATCTACCGGCCGATGTTCGGCCAGTACGGCAAGGCGATGCAGGCGACCCACGCCACCTTCATGTCCCAGGCGGGCATCGCCGCCGGGGTCCCGGCCGAACTCGGCCTGGAACGCACGGTCCTGCCGGTGCGCCGCACCCGCACCATCGGCAAGCACAACATGGTCCGCAACGATGCCCTGCCCGAGATCAAGGTCGACCCGGAGACGTTCAAGGTCACGCTCAACGGCAAGGTCGCCACCATCGACCCGGCCGAGAAGCTGCCCCTCAACCACCTCTACTTCCTGGTCTAGGGCCGATGTACCGCAATGAGGGCGACACTTCCGCTGACACCGTGTCCGCGGTGAACGGGACCGGCACGGGTACGGGTCTGGGACCGCTGCTCGTCAGCCTCCAGCTGACCGACTCCGCGTTCCCGAGCGGCTTCTACACGCTGTCGCACAGCCTGGAGGGTTTCGCGCAGGCCGGGGCCGTCGACTCCGGCAGCCTGCCGCTGCTGCTCAAGGACCTGCTGCTGCACGGCGTAGGTCCCGCCGACGCCACCGCGCTCGCCCTCGCCCACCGTGCGACGGCGGCCGGTGACCCGGCGGCCGTCGTCCGGATCGACGAGCATCTCCTGGCCACCAAACTGGGCCGGGAGATGCGCCAGGCCGCCACCCGGACCGGCCGCCAGCTCCTGGACCTGGGCCAGGAGGTCTTCGACCGGCCGGAGATCGCCGACTACTTCGACCGGGTCGTGCGGCGCGAAGCCCCCGGAACCCAGGCGGTGGCCGCAGGAGTCATCTACGCGGCGACGGGCGTTCCGGTCCGGCAGGCCATCGCCGCGGACCTGTTCGCCTTCTGCGTCAGCTTCGCGGGCGCGGCGCTGCGGCTGCGGCTGACCGACCACCGTACGACGCAGACGCTGATCCGGGGCGCCGTCCCCGTCATCGAGGAGACCGTCGAGGCCGCTCTGCGGCGCGAACTCGATGACGTCGGCGCCACCGTCTTCGCCTCGGACATCATGTCGGGCCGTCATGAACGTGCCGAGGCCCGGCTCTTCGCCAGCTGACACCCACCCCGAATCACACAGGGAGCACCATGGACGACAACGTACTGCGGGTCGGCATCGGCGGACCGGTCGGATCGGGCAAGACCGCGCTCATCGAGGCGCTGGTCCCGATGCTGATCGAGCGCGGCCGCCGCCCCGCCGTCATCACCAACGACATCTACACCCAGGAGGACGCCCAGCACGTCCGCCGCACGCTGGCCGGGGTTCTCGAACCGGAGCGGGTCGTCGGTGTCGAGACGGGCGCCTGCCCGCACACCGCCGTGCGCGACGACCCCACGATGAACCTGGCGGCCGGCGCGGAGATGCTGGAGCGCTTCCCGGACACCGACACGCTGTTCTACGAGTCCGGCGGCGACAACCTCACCCTGACGTTCAGCCCCGCCCTCGTGGACCTCTTCATCTTCGTCCTGGACACGGCCGAGGGCGAGAAGATGCCCCGCAAGCGCGGCCCCGGCATCACCGATTCGGACCTCCTGGTCATCAACAAGATCGACATCGCGAAGTACGTGCGCACGGACATCAACATCATGGAGTCCGACGCCCACCGGGTGCGGGACAACCGCCCCGTGGTCCTCACCGACTGCCTCACCGGTGTCGGCATCGACGACATCGCGGTCTACCTCGAATCGCGCCGCAAGGTGCTGATCTGAGATGCAGCTCGCCCCGTACCGCCCCCGTGCCGTCCGGCTCGCCGAGGAGTACTACGCCGCGGTCCGCGTCCCCCCGGACGTGGCGGCGCTGGCCTCCCTGCCCGACACGCTCGCCCCCGGCTCCCCGGCCAAGGTCGGCATCCTCGACCTGGCCTTCGCGGTACAGGGCGGGCGCACCGAACTCGTCGAGCGCTACCAGAAGACACCGCTGCAGATCATGCGGCCGCTGTGGATCGACCCCGAGATGCCCGGCATGAGTTACGTCTACGTGATGGCGACCGGCGGCGGCGTCGCCCAGGCGGACCGCTACCGGATGGACTTCCGCTGCGGACCGGACACTCAGGTCCATCTCACCACCCAGGCGGCCACCAAGATCTTCCGGATGGAGCACGACTACGCGAGCCAGCGGGTGCACCTGACGGCGGAGGCCGGGAGTTACGTCGAGTACCTGCCGGATCCGCTGATCCCGTTCAAGGACGCCCGCTTCTACCAGCGCACCGAGGTGACCGTCGCGCCCGGAGCCACCGTCGTTCTCGGCGAGACGGTCACCGCCGGACGGCTGGCCCGCGGCGAACGGCACGCCTACCGGGTGCTCGCCACCGACCTGCACGTCAGCCGGCCCGACGGCACCCTGCTCGCCGTCGACACCTTGCGCCTGGCCCCCGGCCGGCGCGGCGAAGGAGCCCTCGGCCCCGGTGTGTTCGCCGGCCACGACCACGTCGCCTCACTCTTCGCCGTGACCGACCGGGTCCCCGCCACCGAACTCGCCGACGCCCTGCACGACGCGCTCGCCGGGCTCGGTGTCCTGTACGGGGTGAGTGTTCTGCCCCGGGACTGCGGCGCCTGGGTGCGGCTGCTGGACGACAGCCCGATCCGGGTCGCCGCCGCGCACGAGGCCGCCCGCCAGGCCGTGCGCCGCCTGCTCACCGGTCACTCGGCCCCCGACCTGCGCAAGCCCTGAGAGCTCCCCACCGACACGAGGATCCGCCGATGAACACCGCTCCCGCGCCGATGCCGGCCGCGTACGACTCCGGGGACACCGCCTGGCTCCTCGCCGCCACCGCCATGGTGCTGTTGATGACGCCAGGTCTCGCCTTCTTCTACGGCGGCATGGTGCGCACCCGACAAGTGCTCATGATGATCAAGATGAGCTTTGCCGCGCTGGCCTTCGGCACCCTCGTCTGGTGGGTCATCGGGTACACCCTGGCGTTCGGCCCCGATGTCGGCGGTGCCGGAATCATCGGGAACCTCGACCACGTGTTCATGCACGACATCGAGCTGAACACGCTGACCGGAGCGATCCCCACCTACGTCTACAGCACCTTCCAGATGGGCTTCGCCATCATCACGGTGGCGCTGGTCAGCGGATCGATCGCGGACCGCGCCACGATGAAGGGGTGGCTCGTCTTCGTCGTACTGTGGCTGCTCATCGTCTACATCCCCATCGCGCACTGGGTGTTCGACCCGGACGGCTGGATCGTGAAGCACCTCGGAGCACTCGACTTCGCCGGCGGTCTGCCGGTGGAGCTCAACTCGGGCGTCGCCGGCCTAGCCGTCGCCCTCGTCCTGCGCGCGCCGCGGGACTTCGCCCGTCGTGAGGAGCGCCCCAACAACATTCCGCTCGTGGTCATCGGTGTGGGGCTGCTCTGGTTCGGCTGGTTCGGCTTCAACTCCGGCTCCGCGCTGACCGACCAGGGCACAGCGGCCGCGGCGTTCATCAACACCCAGCTCGGGGCGGCGGGTGCCATGGTCACCTGGCCGCTGGTGGAGAAGTGGCGCACCGGCAAGGTCACCACCATGGGCGTCGTCTCCTCCGCCGTCGCGGGCATGGTCGCCATCACCCCGGCCTGCGGTGAGATCGACACGCTCGGCGCTGTCATCACCGGTCTCGTCGTCGGCGCGGTGTGCGCCTTCGCGATCACGCTCAAGTTCCGCTTCAACGTGGACGACACGCTCGACGTGGTGGGCGTGCACGGTGTCGGAGGGCTGATCGGCCTGATCATGGTCGGGCTCTTCGCCACCGCACGCATCAGCGGCAAGGAAGGGCTCTTCTACGGCGGTGGCTGGGGGCTGCTGGGCAAGCAGCTCGTCGCCATCGTCTCCGTGATCGCCTTCTCGTTCATCCTCACCTGGCTCATCGCCAAGGCCGTGGACCTGACCGTCGGATTCCGCGCCAAGGAGGAGTACGCGAGCGTTCCCGGCGAGGATGCGGAGCGCGCGTACGACTTCCAGACCGCCGAGCGCCTCGGCGCGCTGGTCTCCGGCAAGCCGGCGTCCGAGGACGACGAACTCGTCAAGCAGATCAGTACGTTGCTGCGGGCTCGCGAGAACGACCGGTAGCCGGCCCGGTCCGGCCGGGCGCCGTGCGCCCGGCTCGGCCCGGTTCCTCCCCTCAGTCATCCGATGGCTATGGGCGAGGAGTTTCCTTCTGTCTGGAAGATTGCATTGACAGGTTCACGTCGTGCTCCAATCATCGGATGTCATGACCGAACTTCCCAGGCGCCATGTACTCGGAATGACGGCAGGGGCGGCAGTCGGCGCCGCCCTGCTCACCCCCGCCACCGCCGAAGCGGCCCCACGCGCCGGAGCCGCCCCCGAGCCCCCGCACCGGGACGACTGGGGCGCCGTACCCCCGGCCGTTCCCGTTCCCCTCGACGACTGGTTCGACAACGACGGCATCGACACCGCCGAGGCCCGCGGCGGCAACTTCGACGGCTCCGGCTACACCTTCCCCGGTGAGGAACTCCCCGCAGGGGACCGGGAGATAGCCGGCACCACCTTCCGCTTCCCCGGTGCCGCCGCCGGGGCCAAGAACAACATCGTCGCGCTCGGGCAGCGCATCGAGGTACCGCCGGGGCGATACCTCTCCGGCCTCTTCCTCACCTCGTGCAGTTACGGGGCCGCATCCGGCAGAGCCACGGTGCACTATGCCGACGGCACCACCGCGTCCCCGGGCCTCGCAGGGCCGGACTGGTACTCAGGTAGCGGCGAGCTGACCGCCGCCTACCGGTACACCTCCGACGGTACGAAGGACCCGCACCCGGTCTCCCTCGCCGTTTCGGAGATCGCGCTCGACCCGACGAGGGAAGCCGTCGCTCTGACGCTTCCCACCACCCGGCCCGCCGAGGAGAACAAGTCCAGCCTGCACATCTTCGCCCTCTCCCTCCAGCCCGCAGCGGAAGGAAGGGCGCTGGCGGTGCGCGACGCACACTCCACCGCCTCGCTGCTTGACCACGGGGCCCAGAGCGTCGAGGCGACCGTCGTCAACGCGGGCACGGTGGGCATCCTCGCCGCCGACGGCCTCACGCTCTCGGTGGACGTCCCCGGAGCGCGTACGGTCGCACCCGCCCGCATCACCCGGCTCGCCCCCGGTGACCAGGCCCGCGTCCGCATCGGCATTCGCAACAGACCCGGCACCTCTCCCGGCACCGCCCAGGACGGCAACGTGGTCGCACGCGGCCGCGGGAGGCAGGCGGCAACGGTCCGGCGCTCGCTCACCCTCGGCGTGCCCGACTACACGCCGACGGACGCGTCCCTCTCCACCCACCAGGCGCCCTACTGGTTCCAGGACGCGAAGTTCGGCATCTTCATCCACTGGGGCATCTACTCCGTGCCGGCCTGGGCGCCGGTCGGCACGCAGTACGCCGAGTGGTACTGGAACCAGATGCAGGACCCCGGCAACCCCACCTACGCGCACCACCGCGACACCTACGGCGAGTCCTTCGCCTACGACGACTTCATCCCGCTGTTCCGCGCCGAGCGCTTCGACCCCCGCTCCTGGGTGGAGCTGTTCCGGGACGCGGGCGCTCAGTACCACGTCCTCACCTCCAAGCACCACGAGGGCTTCGCGCTCTGGGACACCAAGCTCTCCGACCGCAACTCGGTGAAGATGGGGCCCGGGCGCGATGTGATCAGGGAACTCTTCGACGCCTCGCGGCGCTACACCCCCGAACTCCACCGGGGGCTGTACTTCTCCATGCCCGAGTGGTTCAACCCCGACCACCCGTGGATGGGGCACGCCCCGCGCAACCCGTACACCCAGGAGCCCGTGCCGTACACCGGCCACACGGCGGGCAAGGACTACGTCACCGAGTTCCAGGGCCCGCAGATGCTGGAACTGATCGAGGGATACGACCCCGAGATCATCTGGTGCGACATCGGCGGCGACAACGACAGTCACCGCGTGCTGGCCGAGTACTTCAACCAGGCCAAGAACCGGGACCGTCCGGTCGACGTCACGGTCAACGACCGCTCCGGGATCGGGTCCCACGACTTCACGACGCCCGAGTACACCACGTACGACCAGATCGTCACCGCCAAGTGGGAGTCCAGCCGCGGACTCGACCCGTACAGCTACGGCTACAACGCGCAGACCCCGGACGAGAAGTACATGACGGCCGAGGAGATCGTGCACTCGCTCGTCGACATCGTCTCCAAGAACGGCAACTTCCTGCTCGACATCGGGCCCAAGGCCGACGGGACGATCCCCGACATCATGCAGCGCAGGCTGCGCGAGACGGGGGTGTGGCTGAAGACCAACGGGGAGGCGATCTACGACACCACCTACTGGTCGCGGATGCCGCAGCTCGGCGAGGAGCTGAGGTTCACCGTCCGTCCCGACCGGGCGTTCTACATCCACTCGCTGGTCAGGCCCGGGGCGACGCTGACTGTCGAGGCGCCGGTACCGGTGCGCACCGGCGATCGGATCACCCTGCTCGGACACGACCGGCCGCTCACCTGGCGCACGGCGGGCGGCTCGCTCGTGATCGACGTACCGGCTGCGGCCCGCAGGACCGGCGAGCACGCCTGGGTGTTCAAGATCGCCTGGGCGCGCTGAGCGGAGAGGGGCCGTCCGGCGGCTCCGGACGCATGAACTCCCGCACGTAGGTGCGGTGCCACCAGCACCCGGTGGTCCGCAGTTCGCGCCAGGTCGTGTACCGGTAGCGGTACACCCTGGCGCGCACGTGTGCCGGCGGTCGACCGGGGAACGGGTTGTGCCGCAGCAGCCGCAGGGTGTCCCGGTCGTTCTCCAGCAGCCGCTCCACGAACGGCCCGAACCAGGGCCGCGCGTACGCGGGCGAGAGAGCCGCGAACCACATCATCCAGTCGAGTCGCAGATGGTACGGGGCGAACTGGCGCGGCAGCCGCCGCGGATCGCCCGGCTTGCCGCGGAAGCCGTACTCCTGCCACACCGTGCCCGGGTGGATCACCTGCTCGCCGGTTCCCTCGACGACCACCTCCATGCGGACCCGGCTGATGCTGCCGAACGCGCCGTAGGTGTTGACCAGGTGCAGCGGGTCGAAGGAGCGGTTCATCACCTGCCGGCGCGAGAGCAGATTGCGGGCCGGGCGGTAGCTGAGGACCACGACCAGGGCGGTGACGGCGATGACCACCACCTCGTACCAGAGGGGCGCGCCGGCCTGCGAAGGCGGCTCCGCGACCGGGAACCAGTCGATGGCGGACAGGGCGAGGGCGATCGTCAGCCAGTTGAGCCAGGCGAAGTTGCCCGACAGCACCAGCCAGAGCTGGGTGAGGACCATCAGCCCGGCCGCCGCGCTCGCCACCGGCTGCGGGGTGAAGAGCAGCACCGGAACGAGGAGTTGGGTCACGTGGTTGGCAGCCACCTCGGCACGGTGCAGCGGCCGGGGGAGGCGGTGGAAGAACCAGCTCAGCGGGCCCGGCATCGGCTGGGTCTCGTGGTGGAAGTACAGACACGTCAGCTTGCGCCAGCACGCGTCCCCACGGATCTTGATCAGCCCGGCGCCGAACTCCACCCGGAACAGCACCCAGCGCAGCAGCCACAGCACGAGCACCGGTGGTGCCGTGTCCGCGTTGCCGAGGAAGACGGCGAGGAAGCCCGTCTCCAGGAGCAGCGACTCCCAGCCGAATCCGTACCAGACGCCGCCGATCTGCACGATCGACAGGTACAGCGCCCAGGGCAGGGCCCACAGGAGCATGGATCCCCACAGCGGTACGTAGCGGTCCGCGCCCGCGAGCAGGGCGACGGCGAGCACGCAGCCGGACCAGGCGACCACGGCGAAGAACCGGTCGGAGTAGTGGAGGCGGAACAGCCCCGGTGCGGCACGCCAGTCGGTGCGCCGCAACAGTTCGGGGGCGGGCAGCATGCCGCGCTCGCCGATCAGCGCCCGGAACTGGAGCGCTGCGGTGAGGAAGGCGGTCAGATAGATGACGGCCAGGGCCTTCTGGAAGAGGAGCCGGCCGAGCCAGTACCCGTCTGCGGTGAACCAGTCCATCTCTTCCAGTATCGGTCCGCCGCCGCGCCCCGGCGCCTCAGTCCCGAGGTGTGTTCCCCTCCGCGACGATCCGGCGCAACGTGCGGCCGAGCCGGCGCGCGTACCAGCGCTGGGCCACCGGCACGAGGGGGCCGGCGAGCCGGGAGTACCACCGGTCGGGCCGGCTGAACGCCATCACGGTGAACGAGACCGTGCCGTCTTCCGCGAGCTCGGCCACGAAGCACTCCTCGCCGCATTCGGGGTGGCGGGCGAGCGTTCCGTACGCGAAACCGATGCGCTCGGGACCGTACTCGGCCCAGACGACCCGGCAGGGCGCGCTGAACCGGAACGGGCCGGCCCCCAGCGCCACCCGAACGGACGCACCGGCCTCGGCGCGCGGAGCCGAGGCCGTGACCCGGGCCCCGGAGACGCGGTGCATGCGGAAATCGGTGATCGCGGCGCCCGCGGCCTCGAAGTCGGCGCGACCGTGTCCGATCCGGGCGCGGTGATGCAGGTGGTGGTAGCCGTCGGGCAGCGGGCCGAGGCGGGTGGCGCCCGCCTCCGGATACGTGAGGGTGCTCATGCGGTCCTTCCTCCGTGGGTGGTGGGGTGGTTCAGGCGCTGCCATGCGAGCACCGAGCAGAGGGCGAAGCCCAGCGCGTTGCCCACACCGTGTGTGGCGGCCATCCAGGTCAGGGTGGGGTGCGGGAGGCCGGTGGCCTCGCCCAGCGCCCAGCTCAGTGCGAGCACCATGGTCGCTGCGAGCACGGCGGCCGATGCGGCGAGCAGCAGCCGGGTGGCCCGGTCGCGGGCCGCGGGGCGTACCGTGCGCCACGTCAGGAAGGCGACGGTCCACATTCCCGCTGTCAGGACGACCGCCCCCGCCAGTTCGGCCCGGTCGCCGATGAAGTAGCCGATCAGGACGAGCAGGGTGCCCAGCGGAACGCTGAGCGCGGCGAACCTGCCCGCCGCACTGTCGGCGACGCGGCTCACCAGCCCCGAGACCAGAGCGGCCGCGAATCCGGCGAAGTGGAAGTGCGGCACGGTGAGCGCAAGAATTCCGAGGCCGAAGCCGAACAGCGGGCGCCCCGAGCGTTCGGCGACCAGCGCGGTGGCGGCGACGGCCGGGGTCATCAGCGCGGTGCACAGCGCGACCTCGGCGGGTGCCGTCCGCCATGACAGCAGCGGTTGCGGGCACCGGACGACACGGGCCGGGGCGTGCAGGGCGAGAAGGGCGGCGCCGAGTCCGTAGCCGAGGGCCAGGACGGTTGCGGTGGGTCCGCGCGGCAGCCAGAGGGCGACGGCCCCCGGCACGGCGAACACCGGCCACAGCCGCCGCATCCGTTCCAGCTCCGGCACGTCCGCCAGTCGTAGACCCGCGGGCACGATCACCAGCATGCCCAGCATCACGATCAGCCCCACCAGGACCGACATGGCTTCGCCCCCCTCGCACTTGAACGCGTTCAACTGCTCGATGTCCCGACTCTAGGGCTTTTCTTGAACGCGTTCAAGGTGGTGGTCGCGCGTCTCCCCGAGCCCCTGCGCCCGCCAAGTGGCTCCGGCTTGCGGGGGAGGGGGAACTACGGCAGACATGAGGGAACCACCCGGGACCGGTGACCAGGCAGGAGACCCCTTCGTGCACGCACCGATACGCATGCGCCGCGCCGTGCTCGCCGTGCTCTCCGCCGCAATCCTCGTCACCGCGGGCTGCGCCCGGGAGGCGGGGGGCGGCGGACAGGGGACCGAAGGCACGGCCGACGCCGAGGAGGTCCTCCTCCAGCCGGCCGCCGCGCAGGGCCCCGACCCCTTCACCAGGTCCACGGTGGAACCGGCCGGTGCAGCGCCGGCCGCAACTCCCACGGCCGCGCCACGGACGCCCGCGCCCGGCGACGGGGCCCCGCACACCCTTCCCGGATCGACCCCCGGCCTCTACGGGGGCACCCGCTCCGTCGCTTCCTGCGATGTCGGGCAGCAGATCGGCCTCCTCGCGGCCGACCCGGCCAGGGAAGAGGCTTTCGCGCAGTCGGCGGGCGTGTCCCGCGCCGGCGTCCCGGACTTCCTGCGCGGCCTGACGCCCGTGGTCCTGCGCGCCGACACCCGGGTGGGCAACCACGGCTTCCGTGCGGGCTCCGCCACCACCTTCCAGTCCGTGCTCCAGGCAGGCACCGCCGTGATGGTGGATGGCCGTGGCCTCCCGCGCGTGCGCTGCGCCTGCGGCAATCCGCTGAGCCGGCCCGCCGGTGCGGGGGACACAGGGAGTGGACAGGGCGAGCGGTGGACGGGCTACGACCCGGCGCGGATCGTCACCGTCGCACCCGCCGGGAAGGCGGTCACGGACCTGGTCGTCGTCGATGCGGACCACAACAGCTGGATGGAGCGGCCGGTCGGGGACGAGGGCGCCCGGGACCACACCCCCGAGGTGCCGCCGCCCTACGCTCCCGGCACCGACATCACCGGGCCGCTGCCCGACGCGCCTCCGAGGAAGCCGAAGAAGCCGGGGGAGCCGGCTACGCCGACCCCGTCGCTCTCCACCCCCGTGCCCGGGGACTGCCCCACTCCCGGCTCCCCGACACCGCCCGGCGAGGCTGTCGCCTCGACGGAGGAGCCGAGCGGCACGCCGGCACCGACGCATTGCCCGACGCCGACGGACGTGCCGTCGGACGGTGCCACGGACGGATACCCCGACCCGTTCCCGGAGCCTCCGACGGACGAGCCGACCGGCACCCCCGTCGACCCTGACGATCCGCCGCAGGACCTGGTGCCGCTCATGACCGACGAGCCGCAGACTGCGATCCGGCTGCCGTGGCAGGACGTGGCGGAGGGCGTTCCGGAGGACGGCTCGGAGCCCGTCGGCGGCTGACGGGCGGGCCGCGGCACGGCCCCGCGTTCCGGTGTGAGGGGAAGGCGATCACTCCTGCGTCGGCAGCCAGTTCCCGTGAAGGCCGAGCGGGACCCGTACCGGGATCCTCACCCGGGCGACCGGGCCGGAGCCGGGGTCGTCGGCGGGGATCACGAGCAGCCAGCTGCTGTTGTCGGTGCGGTCGGTGGCGTACGTCATCCAGTGGCCGCCCCCGCCCGGCCCGGTGCCCGGCGAGGGCGCGAAGACCGGTTCGCCGACGGACAGATCCCCGGCCTGCCACACCACGCTCGTCCCCGACGCGTCCCTCCCGTCGTACCAGCGCAGCGCGTCGAACTCGCCCGGGAGCAGATCCGGGTTCCCGGAGTCCGCTGCGACGGCCAGCTGTTGGTGCGGTCGGCCGATCAGACGGTCGTCCGTGCGGGGGAGTTCCATCCTGGCGTCGTCCAGCATGGTCCGGTGCATCGTGCCGGCCACGGGGTCGATGACCGCGCGGACCAGACCTGCGGTGTTGGGCGCCTGTGAACCGTCCGGCGCGCCCAGGGAGAGGCGGGTCCACTGCACGTAGTCCAGTACGACATCACCGCCGCCGGTCTCCGTGTCGTAGGCGTTGACCGTGTGCCACAGCCAGAAGGCCTCGTCGGACGCCCACCGCACAGGACCGCCGTCACGGGGGACCAGGGCCACCCGGGTGCCGCGTTCGGGCCGCCAGTCGATCATGGATCCACCGTTCATCGCCGCGGCGATGTCGAAGAACACCGGTGCCAGCACGATCACCAGGAACCGCCCGGTCAGCCCCATGTCGTGGATCATCATCGGTTCGTCGAGCCCGTCGACGGCGGTGGGACCGCGGGTCACGGTGCCGGTGGGGCCGATGGCCGACCAGGTGAGGTAGGGCGGTTCCAGGCCGTAGCAGAAGACCATCATCTCGCCGGTGACCGGATCGATCTTCGGGTGCGCGGTGATGCCTGCCGGCAGCGCCCCGCCGAACGTCTCCTTGCCGACCGTCTCCAGCTCCGGCGTCATCAGGAAAGGGCAGTCGGATTCGGCGAGGGCCAGCAGGCGTCCCGCGTGGCGCACCACGTTGATGTCCGGCAGATCCCGGAAGGTGCCGGCCAGCTCCGGTTCCACGTCCGGGACCTGAGGCATGATCATCGATTCGATACCGCCCCACAGGGCCCGGCCCGCGCGTTCTTCGGCGACCACGGCCGGTGTCCGTACGAAGCGGTTGCGGTACCGGGCCCGGCCGCCGGACAGCCACACCCCGTGCAGCATGCCGTCCCCGTCGATCGGGTAGAGGAACGAACCGATGGGGCTGAAACGGGGATTGGGGCCGTTGCGCAGGAACAGACCGTCGAGCTCGTCCGGCAGTTCGCCCAGCACCTGGAGTCCGGTCTCGTCGACCTCGTCGGTCACCGGGGCGAACCGGCCCGAAAGGTGGACGACACGGGTCGGGTCGAAGGTCTGTGAGGCATGTGCGGCCATGGCGGCCTCCCTTGCCGGGACGTGTGCGCACCTGGATGCTCGTCGTGCCGATCCTTCATTCAATCTCCCGGCCGGACCCGCTGCAACGCGGGTCCGCAGGAGCGGGGATGCGGCGGGCGGGCCCCGGCGCCACCATGGAACGTGCGGCAGGGTGCCGTGCCGGCGGCAGGGTGCCGTGCAGGGCCACACCCGGAGGTGTCCCGTGACCCAAGCCAAGTCCGGGCGGCGAACCGGGAACCTGTTCTTCGCGTTCGCCCCGTGGATCATCTTCGACGTCATCGCGGGTCCCAGCACCTGGGAGTACGCCGCGCTGGCCGGCCTCGTCGCCGCCGTGGTGCTCAACCTGCCCGATCTGCGCCGGGGTTCCTACAAGGTGCTGGAGATCGCCGGTATCGCGTTCTTCGCGGTCCTCAGCATCCTGGCGCTCGTCCTGGACCGGCAGGATCTGGACTGGCTGGAGCGGTACGCCCAGGTCCTCTCCAGCGGGGTGATCGCGTCGGTGGCCCTAGGATCGCTGGCGTTCGTCCCGTTCACGGAGCAGTACGCGCGGGAGACCACACCCCGCGAGGTGTGGGGCACGCCCGTCTTCCGACACGTCAACCGGGTGCTGACACTGGTCTGGGGAGGGGTCTTCGTCGCCACCGCGCTGCTGGGCCTGCTCGCGGTGCACACGTCGTCCGGCTCCGACTGGTACAGCTGGGTCATCCCCGTGGTCCTGCTGGTCCTGGCGGTCCGCTTCACGGAGCGCTACCCGGACCAGGTGCGCGAACGGTCCCTGAGGGCGCGCGGCGCTCCGTGAGGCCGCCCGAGCCACCGCTTTTGGTCCAGACCTATTGACGGAAGGTCTGGACCACTTTACGTTGGGCGCGTCCGTGGTCCTGGCCTTGATTGTCAGGGGCATGCCAATTTGGAAGGGGTGTCGCCGTGTCCGGTCGTACATCACGTCTGCTGGGGGTCGGTCTCGCGGCGGCATGCATCGTGCCGATGCTGGTCGCCGCCACACCGAGTTCCGCGCAGGAGGACACCTGCGCGGTCAAGTCGAAGCCGTCGGGCAAGGTGCTTCAGGGGTACTGGGAGAACTGGGACGGCGCGTCCAACGGTGTGCACCCGCCCCTGGGGTGGATCCCGGTCACCGACAGCCGTATACCGCAGCACGGCTACAACGTGATCAACGCGGCCTTCCCGGTGATCCTCCCGGACGGCACCGTCCTGTGGGAGGACGGCATGGACTCGACCGTGAAGGTCCCCACTCCGGCCGAGATGTGCCAGGCGAAGGCGTCCGGGCTCACCACCCTGATGTCCATCGGCGGTGCGGCCGCCGGCATCGACCTCAGCTCCAGCGCCGTCGCCGACCGTTTCGTCGAGACGGTGGTGCCGATCCTGAAGAAGTACAACTTCGACGGCATCGACATCGACATCGAGACCGGCCTGACGGGCAGCGGCAACATCAGTCAGTTGTCCGCCTCGCAGGCCAACCTGATCCGCATCATCGACGGCGTGCTCGCGCGGATGCCGTCCAACTTCGGTCTGACCATGGCACCGGAAACCGCCTACGTCACCGGCGGCAGCATCACGTACGGATCGATCTGGGGCGCGTACCTGCCCATCGTGAAGAAGTACGCGGACAACGGCCGGCTCTGGTGGCTGAACATGCAGTACTACAACGGCAGCATGTACGGCTGCGCGGGCGACTCGTACTCCGCCGGCACCGTCGAGGGCTTCACGGCGCAGACGGACTGCCTCGACAAGGGACTCGTCATCCAGGGCACCACCATCAAGGTGCCCTACGACAAGCAGGTCCCGGGTCTGCCCGCCCAGCCGGGTGCGGGCGGCGGCCACATGGCGCCGAACCTCGTCTCGCAGGCCTGGAACCACTACGGCGGCAGCCTCAAGGGCCTGATGACCTGGTCCTTGAACTGGGACGGCTCCAAGGGCTGGACCTTCGGCGACAACGTGAAGGCGCTGCAGGGCCGTTGACGTCCCCGTAACGGCGAAGGCCCCGGAACACCCCTGGGCGGGGTCTTCCGGGGCCTTCACCGGCGTGTCAGTTACCGGGCTCGGAGGCGTCCAGCATCGCGTCGCGCTCCACGACCTTCACCCGCTCGCGGCCCTGCGCCTCGCCCAGGGCGCGCTCGTGCGCGTCCAGGCGGTACCAGCCCTCGCGGGTCGTGTAGCGGACGCCGCGGGACTCCAGGAACTCGGTCACGGCCGCCGGCTCGGGCTGTGCCGGAGCGGGCAGCCGGCCGGTGGTGTGGTCCTCCAGCAGGCAGGCGACCGTTTCGTTGGCGTCGCCCTTGGTGTGCCCGATCAGACCGATCGGTCCCCGCTTGATCCAGCCGGTGACGTACACCGACTCCATCGGCTCACCGCCGGCCAGAACCCGTCCTGCGGCGTGCGGAACCGTCCCGGACGCGACGTCGAAGGGGAGCTTGGGCAGCTCCTGCGAGTAGTAGCCGACCGCACGGTAGACGCTCTGCACGTCCCAGTCGTTGAACCGGCCGGTGCCCTTCACGTTGCCGGTGCCGTCCAGCTCGGTGCGCTCGGTCCGCAGTCCTACGACCTTGCCGTCCTCGCCGAGGATCTCCACGGGGGACTCGAAGAAGTGCAGGAAGAGCTTGTGCGGCCGGTCGCCGACGTCGCGGATCGCCCAGTTCTCCAGGGTGGAGGCGACCATGTTGGCCTGCTTGTTCCCGCGCCTGGTCTCGATCGAGCCCGCGTCGTAGTCGATGTCCTCGGGGTTGACGATGACCTCGATGTTCGGCGAGTGGTCCAGCTCCCGCAGCTCCATCGGGCTGAACTTGGCCTGGGCGGGGCCGCGCCGTCCGAAGACGTGCACCTCCAGTGCCTTGTTGGCCTTGAGGCCGTCGTGGACGTTGGCGGGGATCTCGGTCGGCAGCAGCTCGTCGGCGGTCTTGGCGAGGATGCGGGCGACGTCCAGGGCCACGTTGCCCACGCCCAGCACGGCGACCTTCTCGGCCTCCAGCGGCCAGGTGCGTGCCACGTCCGGGTGACCGTCGTACCAGGAGACGAAGTCGGCGGCACCGTGCGAGCCGTCCAGGTCGCCGCCCGGTATGTCGAGGGCGCGGTCGGCGTCGGCGCCGGTGGAGAAGATCACGGCGTCGTAGAACGTGCGGAGCTCGTCCAGGCCGATGTCGTTGGGGTAGTCGACGTTCCCGAAGAGCCTCAGCTGCGGCTTGTCCAGCACCTGGTGCAGTGCCTGCACGATGCCCTTGATCCGCGGGTGGTCCGGGGCCACGCCGTAGCGGATCAGGCCGAAGGGGGCGGGCATCCGCTCGAACAGGTCGATGGAGACACCCGGGTCGGCGGCGGCGTCGGATTTGAGCAGCGCGTCCGCTGCGTAGATGCCGGCGGGACCGGCTCCGACGATGGCGACGCGGACGGGGCGTGTCATGGAGGGCTGTTCCTTAGGACGGGCGAGCAGGGGCGGGGCGGGCCGTGGTAAGGCTTGACTTACTCCGCCCCGACGCACACGTTAGCCGCTGGTCCTGCCCGGTTTCGGAGGGGGGCGGTGTTCTGCGGCGATATCCGGCAGCCCGCACCTTTGCCGGCCCTTGAAATCCCGCGGAATCCCCGGGAAAACGCTCCCGTCAAGCGTCTCGAAAATGTGTTTCATCGCACGTTCACCTGGTGGACGGTTCGCTCGAAGAATCGGACAAATGGTGGCAGAGTGACCCACATGGATGATCGGGTAGCGGGTGCCCTGTCACTCCCGGACGACTGGCCCGCCCACCCGGACCTCAGTCTCGCCCTGAACCGTATGGGCAGCTTCGACTGGGATCTCGACAGTGGCCTCATGCACATGGACCAGGCGGCCCTCGACGTGTTCGACCTGAGGGCCGACGAGTACGACAACAAGCCGACGACGCTCGGGATCCGGGTGCCGCCGGACGAGGGCGTGCGGCTCGACGCCATGGTCACCGAGGCGCTCAAATCAGGCCTGACCAACTACGGGGCGTACTTCCGCATGGTGCGGCGCGACGGCAGCCTGCAGTGGACGCACACCCAGGGCTTCGTCCGCCGAGACACCACCGGCCGGCCGCGTCGCATCATCGGCATCGTCCGGGACGCGACCCAGGAGCTGGCCGACTCCACCGCCCGCCGTGACCTGGACGTGGAGCGGCGGCGGCGCACCAGTCTGGTGGAGGCCACCACGGCCGCGCTGGCCCACGCCCGTACCGTCAAGGACGTCATCGACGTGCTCAAGAACTCCCAGGGGCTGGCCCATCTGGGGGCGACCAGTCTGGTCATGGGGCTGATCGAGGCCGGGCGCATCCATCTGGTGGCCGACGGGCCCGAGGGGGCCTTCGTACCGGGTACCCGGTACACACGGACGGACGAGGACTACCCGATGAGCGAAGTGGTCCGCACGCTCGGACCTCGTTTCATCGAGTCCGCCGAGGACTTCGCCGATTCGTACCCGGTCCTGTGGCCCCACATCAGCCATCTCGGCATCACCTCCGCCGCCTATCTGCCGCTGATCGCCCAGGCCCGCCCGATCGGCGCACTGGGGCTGCTCTACAGCGACAAGAACGGATTCACCGGCGACGAACGCAATCTGCTGGTCGCCCTCGGCAGCTCCATCGCCCAGAGCCTCCAGCGCGCCATGCTGTACGAACAGGAGCACGACCTCGCCGAGGGGCTCCAGCAGGCGATGCTGCCGCGCCGCATCCCCGAGGTGCCCGGTGCGCAGATCGCCGTGCGCTACCGCTCGGCGAGGCTCGGCCGGGACATCGGCGGCGACTGGTACGACGTCATCCCACTGCCCGGTGGCAGGGTCGGCACCGTCATCGGGGACGTGCAGGGCCACGACACGCACGCCGCCGCCGTCATGGGGCAGCTGCGCATCGTGCTGCGCGCCTACGCGGCCGAGGGGCACAGCCCCGCGACGGTCATGGCGCGGGCCTCGGTCTTCCTGCACGAGCTGGACACCGACCGCTTCGCCACCTGCACCTACGCCGAGGCCGACCTCACCACGGGCGTGGTGCAGGTGGTCCGGGCCGGTCATGTGGACCCGCTCGTGCGGGATGCCGACGGAAACTGCCGCAAGGTGCTCGTCGAGGGCGGGCTGCCGCTGGGGCTCTCCGCGGAGTTCGGACGGCTGGAGTATCCGGTCAGCACGGTGGAGCTGGACCCGGGGCAGACCATGGTCCTGTTCACCGACGGCCTGGTGGAGCTGCCCGGAGCCGACCTCGACGAGGGTATGCAACTGCTCACCGCGATGATCAGGAACGGCCCTCAGGACCTCCAGCGGCTCGCGGACCAGCTCTGCGAATCGGTCGACGAACGCGGCGGCGAGGACGATGTGGCGGTGCTGCTGCTGCGCCGCAAGGCCGCCCACGCCCCGCAGGCCGGCGGCCGGCTCCAGCAGCACGTGGGGCAGAACGACCCGGAGGCGCTCAGCTCGGCGCGGCACATGATCCGTGCGGCTGTGCGGGCCTGGGGTGCGAAGGAACGGGCCGACGAGGTGGAGCTGGCCGCGGACGAGCTGACGACCAACGCCCTGATGCACACCGACGGCGGCGCGATCGTCACCATCCGGGTGCTCACCGGGCCCGAGCGCCGCCTGCGTGTCGACGTCGAGGACCGGTCCAGCGCGCTGCCGCGACGCAGGGACGCGGGCGAGTCGGGCGTCTCGGGCCGCGGGCTGATGCTCGTCGACCGGCTGGCGGACGCCTGGGGTGTCGAATCGCGGGGCACCGGCAAGTGCGTCTGGTGCGAATTCGTCATCCCGCCCCGCGACTGATCCGGTGAAGGGCACTGCTGTTCACGGGGACAGAAACATTACTGAAAAGTAACAGAAAGTAACATGTCTGTACTTGACCGTAACCGATCGCGAGGGATTGACTGCGACTTCGTCAGTCTTCGTCTTCCATGACATTTCGCCTTCCATGACATGAGGACCTGTTGGGAACTGAGCTACTGGCACCTCTCGATCTGGCCTTCTGGCACCTCGAGTCCGATGCGCATCCCATGCACCTGGGTGCGCTCGCCGTCTTCTCGCCGGGGGACCGCCGGACCCCTGCCCCCGACGACCTTCTCGAACTGCTCGGCACCCGGGCCGCCGCCATTCCCCGGTTGCGGATGCGGGTGCGTGACGTGCTGCTCCCCGTCGGGGGCGCGGCCTGGTCGGTGGACAAGGACTTCGACGTCCACCGGCACGTCAAGCGGGTGCGCCTGCCCGAGGCGGAGACCGCCGGTGCGGGCGAGGCCGGATTCATGGCGGCCGCAACCCGGCTCGCGGGCGAGCTGATGGAGCAGCCGCTGCGCAGAGGGCTGCCGCCCTGGCAGATGTACGTCATCGGCGGCGCCCCGGACGGCCCCTTCGCCGTACTCGTCAAGCTCCACCACGCGCTCGCCGACGGGATGCGTGCGGTTGCCATCGGCGCCGGGATCTTCGACGAGATCGCCTCGGTCGCGGGCCGGGCCCGGCCGGGACCGCCGGCCGGCCGGGTCCGCCCCGTGCCGCCGCGCTCCTGGATGCCCGGACCCCGCCAGGTCGCCGGTCTCGCCCTCGGGCGGATCGAGGACCTCGGCCGGGCCTTCGGCGTCGGAGCCTCGCTGGTACGCGCCAGCCGACTCGATCTGCGCGGCGCCCCGTCGCTCAGCGCCAGCTCCTCCGGTACCCGGCGCCTCGCCACGGCCGATCTCGACCTCGAATCCGTGCAGCGGATCCGCCGGGCGGCGGGCGGCACGAGCAACGACGTACTGCTCGCGATCGTGGCGGGCGCGCTGCGCCGCTGGATGCTGGAGCGCGGCGAACCGCTGCCCGGCGCCGATCCGCGCGCCCTGGTTCCCGTCTCCCGGCGCCGCCCCGGCGGAGCGGCCACCGGCAACCGGCTCTCCGCCTATCTGCTGGGCCTCCCCGTCTCCGAACCCGACCCCTGGGAGCGGCTGCGGGCCGTCCGTGGCGCCATGGACCGCAACAAGTCCGCCGGGCCGCTGCGCGGAGCCGGGGCGGTCGCCGTGCTCGCCGACCAGCTGCCGTCGCTGGCCCACCGCTTCGGCGCGCCGCTCGCCGGGAACGCCGCCCGGATGCTCTTCGACGTGCTGGTGACCAGCGTGCCGCTGCCGCGCTCGGCCCTCTCGCTCGGCGGCTGCCCGCTGCGCGCGCTCTACCCGATGGCTCCGCTGGCCCGCGGACAGTCCCTGGCCATCGCGCTGACCACCTACGGCTCCACGGTGCAGATCGGGCTGGTGGCCGACGGCAAAGCGCTGCCCGATCTGGAGCGGCTGGGGCGCTGCGCCGAGGACGAGGTGGCCGAACTGCTGACCCTGCTGCCCGCGCACGCCACCTCATAGATCGGACTGATCGCGGAGCAATCGCCGCGGTTGATGCCCTCCAGGGTGTTGACGCGCCCAAGTGATCCGATGAATATTCACTGTATGCAGGAAGTGATCTTCGGGGAGGGCAGCGGATACATGCGGCGCAACAGGCTGGGAAACAGCGCGGTCGAGGTCACCGAGCTGTCCTTCGGGGCGGCTGCCATCGGCAATCTCTTCAGCGCCGTGGAACCGGCACAGGCCGCGGCCGCGGTCGACGCGGCCTGGGACGAGGGCGTCCGCTACTTCGACACCGCGCCGCACTACGGGCTCGGCCTCTCCGAGCGACGGCTCGGCGAGGCCCTGCGCGCCCGGCCCCGCGACGCGTACGTCCTGTCCACCAAGGTGGGCCGCGTGCTCGACCCGCTGCCCGGCGGCGGGGCCGCCGCGTCCGAATCGCTCTCCGAGGGCTTCGCCGTCCGCGCCACGCACCGCAGGCGCTGGGACTTCAGCGCCGCCGGTGTCCGCCGCAGCATCGAGGACAGCCTGGAACGCCTCGGGCTCGACCGCATCGACATCGCCTATCTCCACGACCCCGACGACCACGCGGAAGCCGCCTTCGGCGAGGCCTACCCGGAGCTCGAGAAGCTGCGGGCCGAAGGCGTCATCGGCGCCATCGGCGCCGGGATGAACCAGACCGCGATGCTCACCCGCTTCGTCGTCGAGACCGACGTCGACGTGGTGCTCTGCGCCGGCCGCTACACCCTCCTCGACCAGTCGGCCCTGGCCGGTCTGCTGCCCGCGGCCGCCGCCCGCGGCCGCAGCGTCGTCGTCGGCGGCGTGTTCAACTCCGGCCTCCTCGCCGACCCGCGCCCCGGCGCCACGTACGACTACGCCGCCGCGCCACTGAACCTCCTCGACCGGGCGCTGCGCCTCAAGGCCGTCACCGAGGGCCACGGCGTGCCCCTGCGCGCCGCCGCCCTGCACTACCCGCTCGCCCACCCGGCTGTCGCCGGCGTACTCGTCGGCACGCGTTCCCCGGACGAGGTGCGCGACGCCGCCGCACTGCTCCGCCGGGAGATCCCCGACGCACTCTGGGACGACCTGCGCTCCGAAGGCCTGCTGACCGAGAACGGACACTGACATGCGTATCGCCCTGCACACCAAGGTCCGTGCGGACCGCATAGCGGAGTACGAGGCCGCGCACCGCGAGGTCCCGGCCGAACTGACCCGTGCGATCCGGGCCGCCGGAGCCACCTCCTGGACGATCTGGCGCAGCGGCACCGACCTGTTCCACGTCATCGAGTGCGACGACTACAGCAGGCTCCTCGCCGAACTGGAACAGCTCCCCGTCAACGTCGCCTGGCAGGCCAGGATGGACGAACTCCTCGACGTCGCACACGACTACTCCTCGGACGGCGCCGAAGCGGGTCTCCCCGTCGCCTGGGAGCTCTGAGATGACCGGCCGGCCCCGCATCGTCGACGCCCACCACCATGTGTGGGACCTCTCGGTACGCGACCAAAACTGGATCACCGGCGAGGAACTGGCGCCCCTGCGACGCGACTTCACCCTCTCCGACCTGGAGCCGGAGGCCCGGGCCAACGGCGTGTGCGCGACCGTGCTCGTCCAGACCGTCACCGTCCCGGAGGAGACCCCCGAGTTCCTCGCGCTCGCCGACGGCAGCGAGCTGGTCGCCGGCGTCGTCGGCTGGGCCGATCTCACCGCTCCGGACATCGCCGACACCCTGGCGGCCCTGCGCGAGCTGCCCGGCGGCGACCGGCTCGTCGGGCTGCGCCACCAGGTGCAGGGCGAACCCGACCCGCGATGGCTGCTGCGCGCGGACGTCCGGCGCGGACTGGCCGCGGTGGCCGACGCCGGACTCGTCTACGACCTGGTGGTCCAGCCCCACCAGCTGACCGCCGCCGTCCGTGCCGCCGAACTGCTGCCCGGTCTCACCTTCGTACTCGACCACGCGGGCAAACCGCCGGTCGCCACGGGTGAGCTTCGTCCCTGGGCCGACGACGTGCGGGCGCTCGCCGCCCTCCCCAACACCGCGTGCAAACTCTCCGGCCTGGTCACCGAGGCGGACCCGCACAACTGGACCGTCAAGGACCTGCGCCCGTACGCCGGCACCGTCCTCGACGCCTTCGGGCCCGACAGGGTGATGTTCGGCTCGGACTGGCCGGTGTGCCGCCTCGCGGCGTCGTACACCGAGGTCGTCGATGCCGCACTCGTGCTCCTCGACGCCCTCGCCGAGGACGAGCGGGACGCCGTTCTCGCCACCACCGCCGAGCGCGTGTACGGCCTCCGGTAGGCGCCGGGGCGACGGCTGCGGCAGGCTGGGAACCATGCCCGAACTGCCGGAAGTCGAAGCCCTGCGGGTCTTCCTCGACGACCACCTGGTCGGCAGGGAGATCGACCGCGTCCTGCCGCTCGCCATCAGCGTCCTGAAGACGTACGACCCTCCGCTCACGGCCCTGCACGGCGGTACGGTCACCGGCGTCCGGCGGCACGGCAAGTTCCTCGACATCGCCGTCGGACCGCTGCACCTGGTCACCCACCTCGCTCGCGCCGGCTGGCTGCACTGGAAGGACTCCTTCCCCGCCACCCCGCCGCGCCCCGGCAAGGGCCCCCTCGCGCTGCGGACCGTACTCACCGGCGGCGACGGCTTCGACCTGACCGAGGCAGGCACCACCAAGCGCCTCGCCGTCCACCTGGTCCACGATCCGGCCGAGATCCCCGGGGTGGCGCGGTTGGGGCCCGACCCGCTCGGCCCGTCCTTCGACCGGGACGCGTTCGCCGCGCTGCTCGACGGGGAACGGCGCCAGATCAAGGGCGCCCTGCGCGACCAGTCGCTCATCGCCGGCATCGGCAACGCCTACAGCGACGAGATCCTGCACGTCGCGAAGATGTCACCGTTCAAACTCACCGCACACCTCTCCGACGACGAGATCACCCGGCTCCACACAGCCCTGCGCACCACGCTGGACGACGCCGTCGCCCGTTCCAGCGGACTGGCGGCGGGACGGCTCAAGGCCGAGAAGAAGAGCGGCATGCGGGTCCACGGGCGCACCGGCGAGGCCTGCCCGGTCTGCGGGGACACCATCCGCGAGGTGTCCTTCAGCGACTCCTCGCTCCAGTACTGCCCGACCTGCCAGACGGGTGGCAAGCCCCTGGCGGACCGCCGGCTCTCCAAGCTGCTCAAGTAGGAGGGCCCCTTCCGGCGGATCGCGGCGGCGACGCGGCGAGATCGTCAGTGTGAGTCGCAGTCGCAGCAGCCCCGCCAGCCGGTGTGATCGGCACAGTGTGAGCCGTAGCCGCTCCGCCGGCCGGTGTGATCGTCAGCGTGTGAGCCGTAGCCGCTCCGCCGGGCGGCGTGATCCTCAGCGTGTGAGCCGCAGCAGCCGCCGACCCGCCGCCGTACGCACCTCGAACCCGGCGATGGCCCCGGGCCGCAGCGCCACGCCGCCGCTCACCCGGCGCGGCCCCTCGCCGCCGCCGGCCGACGACCAGGTGGTCACGGTCTCTTCGTCCCCGTCCCGCCCCACGGCGACCAGGGAGCACACACCGGTGTCCGGCACCCCCGCCACCTCCAGGCCGACATCGGCACCCCACTCCCGAGCCCTTGCCGTCACGACGGCCGTCATCCCGGAACCCCGGTCCGCGCCCGTCCACCGACCGGCTTCCCGCTCCCCGCCCGGCCCCGCGAACGGCACCCCGGCAGCCAGTACCACAGCCGCCGTCGCCGCCAGCCGTCGGCGCCGCGTCCTGCGCCGCCCTGCCGCCACCGCCCGGGTGGCCCGCCGCTCCAGCCCGGGACCCGCCCGCACCACCGGATCGACGCCCGGCGGCGTCAGCCGCGCATACCACCGCAGGGCGGCTGTCAACCCGCCAAGCTCCACCACCCCGCCCGCGCACAGGGGACAGCCCTCCAGATGCTCCTCGAAACGGAAGGTGTCGGCGGCGCCGAGCACGCCCAGGGCATAGGCGCCGACATCGCGACGGTGGGGCGGGGTGCACATGCCGTCCCGTACGGAAACAGCCCGTGAATCACTCAGCCCAGCACCCCCGCACTCCGTCGCACACCCCTTGAGGGCTGTTCCGTAATCCCTGGCGGGCGCACGACGACGGCTACGGCGCCCCGCCGCGTTGTCGGAACGCCCGAACACATCCGGGATGCGAACGCCGCTCCGCCTTGCGATGCACCGCATCCGACGCCGCGCGCTGATCCACCGCGGATTACGGGCAGCCCTTAAACTCCGGCCATGCTCCGCGTACTCGCCGTCGACGACGAAGAACCCGCTCTGGAGGAACTGCTGTACCTCCTGCGCGCCGATCCCCGGATCCGCAGCGCCGAGGGAGCCACCGGGGCCACCGAGGCGCTGCGGCGCATCGGCGGTGCCGTCGAGGCCGGTCCCGACGACCCCGCCGCCATCGACGTCGTCTTCCTCGACATCCACATGGCGGGCCTGACCGGACTCGATGTCGCCCAGTTGCTGGCCGGGTTCGCCGCGCCCCCGCTCATCGTCTTCGTCACCGCCCACGAGGGCTTCGCCGTGCACGCCTTCGACCTCAAGGCCGTCGACTACGTCCTCAAACCCGTACGGCGTGAACGTCTCGCCGAAGCAGTGCGCCGCGTCGCCGAGCAGGTCGGTGAACGCTCCGCGCCCGCCCACGACACGGCACACGACCAGATCCCCGTCGAACTGGGCGGTGTCATCCGCTTCATCCCGATCGACGACATCGCGTACGCCGAGGCCCAGGGCGACTACGCCCGGCTGCACACCGCCACCGGCAGCCACCTCGTCCGCGTCCCCCTGACCACCCTGGAGGAGCGCTGGCGCACCCGCGGATTCGTCCGGATCCACCGCCGTCACCTCGTGGCGCTCGGCCGGATCGACGAACTGCGCCTGGACGCGGGCAGCATGAGCGTGCGCATCGGCACCGCTTCGCTTGCCGTCAGCCGCCGGCACACCCGCGCGCTGCGCGATCTGCTGATGCGGCAGACCGGCCGCTGACCAGCGTCTACCCGCGCCCGGACCCCTTCCCAGCGGGGTCGGGTGCTGCGTACACTCCGGCCCCATGTCCGCAGAGCCAACGCCCCGGCGTGAAGTGGTGACGGGGGAGCCCCGCCGGGTGCGTCCGCTGCCGCGCTACCGCACCCAGTCGGAGATCGACGAGCAGACCGCACTGGGCGGTGCCTACGTCCGTTCGCTGATGCGCAGCCAACTGCGCGCCGGACTCACCGCCTTCACCGCCCTCGCCGTCGTCGTCGGCACCCTGCCCCTGGTCTTCGAGGCCCTGCACAGCTCCGCCGTCGTCTGGGCCGTCCTCGGCTTCGCCGCGTACCCGCCGCTGACGCTGCTCGCCTGGTGGTACGTGCGCCGGGCCGAGCGCAACGAACGCGACTTCGCCCGGCTCGTGGAAGGCCGCCCCGCACAGTGAGCCGCACATACGCGGTGGCGGCCGTCGCCGCCGTCGTCCTCGCCACCGTCCTCGTCGGCGGGTTCGGGCTCCGCATCTCCCGTACCACCTCCGACTTCTACGTCGCCTCGCGCACGGTACGGCCCCGGCTCAACGCGGCCGCCATAAGCGGCGAGTACCTCTCCGCCGCCTCCTTCCTCGGCATCGCCGGTCTGGTGCTGGTCCACGGACCCGACATGCTCTGGTACCCGGTCGGCTACACCGCCGGCTACCTGGTGCTGCTCGTCTTCGTCGCCGCGCCGCTGCGCCGCTCGGGGGCGTACACCCTGCCCGACTTCGCCGAGGGCCGGCTCGAATCCCGGCAGGTGCGCAGACTCGTCAGCGTGCTCGTCGTCGGCGCCGGCTGGCTCTATCTCGTCCCGCAGCTCCAGGGCGCCGGACTCACCCTCAAGATTCTTACCGGGGCGCCCGGCTGGCTGGGCGACGTCCTCGTCGCCTCCGTGGTCGTCCTCGCCGTCGCCGCCGGCGGGATGCGCTCGATCACCTTCGTCCAGGTCTTCCAGTACTGGCTGAAGCTGACCGCGCTCCTCGTCCCCGCCATCTTCCTGGTGCTCGCCTGGCAGGGCGACGGGCGGCCCCGCGTCACCTTCGACGAGCAGCTCTCCGTCTTCCGCGCCGACCATCCGCTGTACGCCACCTACGGGCTCATCGTCGCCACCTTCCTCGGCACCATGGGCCTGCCGCACGTCGTCGTCCGCTTCTACACCAGCCCCAACGGCCGCGACGCCCGCCGCACCACCGTCGCCGTCCTCGCCCTGATCGGCGTCTTCTACCTGCTGCCGCCCGTCTACGGAGCACTCGGCCGCCTGTACGCACCCGAGCTCATCCAGGGAGGCGACGCGGACGCCGCCGTACTGCTGCTCCCCGGCCGGGTCATCGGCGGCCTCGGCGGCGACCTGCTCGGTGCGCTCATCGCGGGCGGTGCCTTCGCCGCGTTCCTGTCGACCGCCTCAGGTCTGACGATGGCCGTCGCCGGCGTCATCACCCAGGACGTCCTGCCCTCGCGCGGGGTACGGCACTTCAGGCTGGCCACCGTCCTCGCCATCTCCGTCCCGCTGGCCGGTTCGCTGATCGTCAGCCGGGTACCGGTCGCAGACTCGGTGGGGATGGCGTTCGCCGTGTCGGCGTCCTCCTTCTGCCCGCTCCTGGTCCTCGGGATCTGGTGGCGGAGGCTCACCCCGCCCGGCGCGGTGGCGGGGCTCGTCCTGGGCGGCGGTTCCGCCCTGCTCTCCGTCGCCATCACCGTCAGCGGGGCGGTGCGCCCGCCCGGCTGGCCGCACGCCCTGCTCGCCTGGCCCGCCGTCTGGTCCGTGCCCGTCGGCTTCCTCGCCATGATCCTGGTCTCGCTCGCCACACCGGGGCGGATACCCGCCGGCACCAACGCCGCGATGAGCCGCTTCCACCTGCCCGAGGCGCTGACCGCGGGGAGGCACCGGTGACCGGGGCCGGATACGCCGTCATAGTGCTCCTCGCCCTGCTGCTGTTCGGCGGCGGCCTGCTGACCGGCCGGCGCACCGCGCGCCCGGTCCGTACCAGCGACGTCGGCACACCCGTCGAACACGCCACGTTCGAGACCCTGCACACCGCCTCGCTCGCCGCGCCCCCGCTGCGCGCCGGACTGACCGAGGAGAGCGCCCGCAGATCGGCCCGCCGACTGCGCTCGCTGCTCGGCACCGACGCCCTGTGCCTCACAGACCGCGACCGGGTCCTGGTCTGGGACGGCGAGGGCGACCACCACGGCCGTCACGTCATGGAGGAGGTGGGGGACCTCCTCGCCAGCGGCCGCGGGACCGCCTTCCGCAGCGAGTGCGACGACCTGGACTGCCCGCTGCGCTGGGCCGTCGCCGTGCCGCTCACCGTCGACCACCGGGTTCTCGGCACCCTGATCGCCTACGCCCCGCGCGAGTCCGCGGTCCTGGCGAGGGCGGCGGGCGAGGTCGCCCGCTGGGTCTGCGTACAGCTGGAACTCGCCGAACTCGACCGCTCGCGCACCCAGCTCATCGAGGCCGAGATCAGGGCCCTGCGCGCGCAGATCTCCCCCCACTTCATCTTCAACTCGCTGGCGGCCATCGCCTCGTTCGTCCGCACCGACCCCGAGCAGGCCCGCGAACTCCTCCTGGAGTTCGCCGACTTCACCCGGTACTCGTTCCGCAGCCACGGCGACTTCACCACCCTCGCCGACGAGCTGCACTCCATCGACCAGTACCTGGCCCTCGTCCGGGCCCGCTTCGGCGAACGGCTCTCGGTCACCCTCCAGGTCGCCCCCGAGGTGCTGCCGGTGGCCCTGCCCTTCCTCTGCCTCCAGCCCCTGGTCGAGAACGCCGTCAAACACGGACTCGAAGGGGCCGTCACCTCCAGTCGCATCACCATCAGCGCCCTGGACGCCGGCTCCGAGGCCGAGGTCGTCATCGAGGACGACGGCACCGGCATGGACCCGGAACGGCTGCGCCACATCCTGCGCGGCGAGGGCGGCAGATCCACCGGCATCGGACTGCTCAACGTCGACGAACGGCTGCGCCAGGTGTACGGGGACGACTACGGGCTCGTCATCGAGACCGGCATCGGCGCCGGCATGCGCATCACCGTGCGGCTGCCGAAGTACCGTGCCGGGGTGCACGGTTCCTGAGCGGCTCCCGGCACGACTCCCAAGGACGCCGTGCGGGCCGGGTGCGGACTCAGTACAGGTGGATCGCCAGATGTCCCAGCGGCAGCCCCAGCTGCCAGGCCGGAGTCCACACCTGGACGGCGTCCTGGCCGTCCGGTTCCTCCCGGCCGGCAGGGGCCTCCCACGGCAGCGGGCCGATCGCGTCGAGGTCGGCCGCCAGCAGCTCGGTCTCCTCCAGCCACCGCCAGGCGGCCCGCGCCAGCGTCAGATCGGGGCCCGTGCCGCCGGGTGCCGCCTCCAGTGCATCGAGCCGCTCACACACCCAACGGCGCCAAGGCGTCCCGCACGCCGTCAGCAGCCGCAGCTCGTCCACCCGGGTGGCGGGCAGCGCCTCGGCCACCGCACCGTCGGAGAGGAACACGGTCAGGGCGAGCGCATCGCGCCCCGCACGGTACTCCAGACTCGCCGGCTCCATCAGATCGCCGGTCCGCAGCAGTTCGTCGGCGATGTACTCCGCGTACATCCAGGCCATCGGGACCAGCAGCCCGCCCCCGTCGGCTCCGTCATGACGTTCCGGACACATCCCGTCTCGCCTCTCTCCTCAATCGGGGCCGGGCCGGGGGCTGCCCGGCGGACCGGGGCACGACCGGCCCCACACGCAGCATTGAACCGGGAGAGCGCGCCCCGCGTGGCCAGAAGGGCAGGATCCGTCGGACCCGATCCGTCACAGACATGAGGTTGCGATGACCGCAGACCCAGGGGAGGAACCACATATGCGGCAGTTGCTCGGCGCCTACGTCCTGGACGCGCTTCCGGCCGCGGAGACGCGCACCGTCGCCCGGCATCTCCAGAGCTGCGACCGCTGTGCCGCCGACTACGTGGCGGTCGCGGAGGCGGCGGCACTGCTGCCGCTGCTCAGTGAGGAGGACCTGCTGGACTGACTTCCGCTCCCCGCCCAGGACGACGATGCCGCGAAGGACGGGGATTCCTGCCACGGCCGGCTGGCCGCCTCGGCGGGTTCCCGCTTCTTCACGCCGCGCCGGGGTCAGGGATCCCCGTCCTGCCCGTACTCGACGGACTGACACCACAGGTCCGCCACTACTGGCGGGCCCGGCACCTGTGGTCGGGCTCCTACTTCGCCGGGCCGGTCGGCAGGGCCCCGCTACCGCGTCCGTCAGTACACCGAGCAGCAGAACCGTCCGCTCCGCCATGCCGCTCGGAGCCATGCTTCAGAATCGCTCACCACAGGGCTGAAGCCCCGATGCGCTGCGATCAGTTCCGGTAGCCGGGCAGGTTACGGGAGAGCAGGCGCAGCGCGTAATAGGAGCGGGACTTCACCGTGCCGGCGGGTATCCCGAGCACCGCGGCGGTCTCGCCCACGCTCAGCCCCCGGAAGTAGATCTGGACGAGCACGGCCCGGTGCTCCGGGCTGAGGGTGCGCACCGCTTTCCGCACGTCGAGCGCGGCGACCGTGGACTCCGCGGGGTCCTCCCGGCCCGGGGCACCCTCCAGCACGGCGTCGCTGACCTCGGTCGGCCGGGCCAGTCGCGACCTGCGGGCGTCGATCGCCAGCCGGCGCCCGACCGTGAACAGCCAGGGCCGCATCGATTCGTACGGGCCGTCGAAGGCCTCCGGGTGCTGCCAGGCACGCACCAGCGTCTCCTGGACGAGATCCTCGGCCCGCTGCCGGTCGCCGAACGTCAGGCCGAGCAGGAAGTGGAACAGGGCGGGGCCGTGCTCACGCTGCAGATCCGCGAGTGCCCGCGCATCGGTCTTCGTCGTGGCCATGGTGAACGCCCTTCCCCGCGGAGGCCCCTGTCGCCTCGCTGCTGACTGGCGTATACGAACGCATTCACGCCCCTGGGGACAGGACAAACGCGGCCCTGTGCGACGAGCGGTCGCACAGAGCGGCGAATGGTGCGGTGAACGGTCGGGCGGCGGGGGAGCGGGGCGGAGGAGGGGGAGGGCGGCGCCGGTGAAGCGGCGCGGGGAAGAGGGGGAGGGCGGCGCCGGGTGGAGCGGCGCTGGGGAGGATGATGCCGGAGCTACGGGACCACGGTGACGGGCCAGCGCCCGGCTTTCACCAGGCGTACGGCCACCGAGCCGATGAACCGGTGGCCCGCCGATTCGGACGCGCCCACCACGACGGCGTCCGCCTTGAGTTCGTCCGCCGCCGTCACCAGCCCGTTGTACGGATCACCGCGGAAGGTGTGGAACTCCCAGCGCACATCCCATATGTCCTTCATCCGCTCCGTCGACTCCCGGATCTCGTTCACCAGGCCCTCCGCGACGTCTCCGGTCGCGTCGCCGACCGGCGCACCGAGTGCGGCACCCGCCGTCAGTACGGGCTGTACGTAGACGAGGGCGAGCATGGCCCGCTGCCTACGGGCGAGGCCTGCGGCGTACGCCGCGGCGCGCATGGAGGAATCGGAGCCGTCGAGGCCCGCGACGATCACTTTCGGACCGTCTGTGCCACGTTCGAACTGGTGGGGCTGCTGATCTGTCACGGCAGTGAGGTTATCGGCTCCCCCGGACGGTCCCGGTCCGGGATCCCGAGTGCCCCGGCGCGATGCTGCCGGATGCGCGGACGCGCTCCCTCCATCGGGTGCAAAACCCTCCGTGGGCGGTGTCGTTGAGGAGGGTGACAGAGCGGACGTGCGAGCAGTTGGTCATGAAGAATGATCAGATGCCGCCGATGCGCAGAACGCTGCTGAGGCTGGCTGCCGGGCTGGGCGCCGCCGCTGTCGTGCGCCTGGTCGCCGCGGACTCCGCCGGCACCCCGTTCCGGCATCCCGCGTCGCCGTCGGCCGCCGCCGGTCCGCAGGCAGCGGCCCTGCGGATCCGGCCGCTCGCCTACCGGCTGAGCCCCATGACCGCGAACAACCCGCCCCGCTACCGGCCGGCGGCACCGCCGGTCCGCACCCGGCCCTTCGAGGAGCTGCCCGATATCGGCCGGGCCATGGTGCTGAGCTTCGACGACGGACCGGATCCGCTCTACACCCCGCACATCCTGGACACGCTGCGGAAGCACGACGTACGGGCCATGTTCTTCCTCTGCGGGGAGATGGCCCACGACAACGAGGACCTGGTACGCAGGATCGCCGACGAGGGCCACACCGTCGGCAACCACTCGTGGACCCATCCGCTGGTCACCAAGCTCTCCCGGGCCGGCATCACCGACGAGCTGGGCAGCACCAGCGACGTGATCGAGAAGCTCACCGGCGCTCCGCCGCTCTGGTACCGGGCGCCCTACGGGGCCTGGAACCGGAACTCGTTCGAGATCGGGGCCGCGCTGGGCATGGAGCCGATGGCCTGGACGGTGGACACCCTGGACTGGACCGAACCGGGCACCGACAGCATCGTGCGCCGGGTCAGGGACGGTGCCGCCCCCGGGGTCGTGGTGCTCTCGCACGACGCGGGCGGCAACCGTTCGCAGAGCGTCGCCGCGCTGCGTCGCTATCTGCCGCAGCTGCTGGACGACGGGTACCGGATCACGGTGCCGCGGCGTCGCTGAGGTGTGCGACGGCTGCTGCCGGGGACCGGGCTGGGTTCCCGGCAGCAGCCGTCAGCGGGTTTCGACCAGGCGGGCGAAGGCCACCACGTTGCCGTCGTAGCCGTTGGCCTTGGTGTACCCGCCGCCGCAGGTGATGACCCGCAGCTCCGCCTGTCCCGTGTCGCCGTACACGCGGGCGCCGGGGAAGTCGTTCTTGGCGAAGACCTCGACGCCGTACACCTCGAACACCGCGACCTTGTCGTCACTGCGGGTGACCTCGACGCGGTTGCCCTTCTTCAGCGAGCCCAGCCCGTAGAAGACGGCGGGTCCCGCCTGGTTGTCGACATGGCCGACCATGACGGAGGTACCGAGCTGTCCCGGCGCGATGCCGTTCTGGTACCAGCCCGCCAGGTTGGGGTCCTGAGGGGGCGGTGTCTCGATCCAGCCGTTCTCGTCGAGGTTCACATCGATGACCGGTGCGTCGACCCCGATCGACGGGATGGCCACGCGTGCGACGGGCGCGTAGGCGAGTGGCTTCACCGCCGGTCCGGCCACGGGGGCCCCCGGAGCGACCTTCTGCTGGCCCACCGAGGTGGCGGCCACCGGCTGTGGCGGGCCGGGTGAGAGGTCCGCGCCGTTCTGCATCAGCGCGAGACCGGTGAGCATCGCCAGCGCGAGTGCGCCCCACGGCGAGTGTCTGATCCGTTCGGGGTGCCAGTTGTCCCGGCCCATGGTTCTCCCTTCGTCGCGACGAGGGGAACGCTAGGCGGGGGGCGGTCGCGCGGCATTCAGGGAAGTGCGAACGGGTGGCGGCTGTGGGGCGGGCTTCTTATCGGAGTAGTGGTCGGATAAAAATTCTGACGCTCTGTGACCTGCGCGTCCATCAGATTCACAGGTGTCCGCACGGTGTGTCGGATCACCGGGGTGGAGCAGTGCCGAAATGCGGTGGATCAAGGATCTGGTGAGGGTTCGTCATGGGAGGCGTACTCGTCGATCCATCCCGGTGTACAGAGCTCCGGGGCGCTTCCCGCTGGAGGTTCGAACGATGCGTGCTACACGCGCTCTCGTTGTCGCCGCGACCGCCGTTGCTGCTCTCGGGCTCGGTGCCCCGATGGCCGCAGCCGGTGGAGACGTCGGAAACGGACAGAACAACGGCAACACCCAGAACGACTGGAACGACCCGGGCGACTGGGACAACGGAGACGGCAACGGGAACGGGAACGGCAACGGGAACGGGAACGGCAACGGGAACGGGAACGGGAACGGCAACGGGAACGGCAACGGGAACGGGAACGGCAACGGGAACGGGAACGGGAACGGCAACGGGAACGGGAACGGGAACGGCAACGGCCGCAACAACGGCCCGAACAACGTGACCGTCGACCCCGAGCGCGTGCACCAGGGCGCGGCGATGCAGGTCAGCGCCGAGGGCTGCGGGCGGGGCGGCAGCGTCTCGTCCAACGCGTTCCGGACCACGCGGCTTTCGGCGGGCCGGGTCGGCCACGCCAGGGTCCGGATCTTCAACGACGCGACGCCCGGCTCCTACAACCTGACGGTGCGCTGCGACGGTACCGACCGCACGGCCGGACACCGCTTCACCGTGCTCAACAGCCGCGGTGCCCAGGGCGGCTTCGGCGGTTCGATGGCCGCGAGCCCGACGGAGATGGGTGTCGGCGCGGGCCTGGTCGCCTCGGCGGCCCTCGGCGGAGGCATGTACATCATGCGCCGCCGGAGGACGAGCCATGGGGCGATCTGACCGTAGAGACGCTCCCACCGGCCCGATAACCGAAGTCGCCCCGAGTCCTCCAAGAGGACCCGGGGCGACTTTCGTTACGTCGGCGGCGCCGTCAGTGCGAACGGTTCTCCTTGCGCCGCCGCACCACGAAGACGGTGCCCGCGGCGGCGGCCACGGCCAGCGCGGTGCCGGCCACGATCTGGCCGGAGTTCATGCTGTCGATGCTGCCGCCGAGACCGCCCTGAACACCGGCCGGGGAGGCCGAGGACACCGCGGAACTCGTCGAGCTCGTGGTGGGCGTGCTCGTGGCGGCGCTGATCGTGAGGTTCACCTTGGCCGTGGAGCTCGGCGAGGTGTTGCAGGTGAACGTCACCTCATATACGGCGCCTGGCTTGGCGTCCCAGTCGACCGTTGCCCTGCCGGTGCCGTCCTTGGGGATGGTGACGGTGTCGAACACCCCCGAGGACGCCGTGGCCGTGGTGGAGCACCCCTTGGCCGCCAGGGTGACCTGGCCGCCGGGTGCGATCACAGAAGGCGTGACGGTGTAGCCGGGCCCGCTGTTGGACGGACCGCCCGTGGTAGCGGCATACGCGGTCACGGCCGGGGCGGTCAGGGCGAGTGCTGCGGCGCCGAGCAGAGCGACGGGGGTGACACGTATTGCGCGCATGGTGAATCCTCCGGTTCCCCGAGGCGCAGCTGCGGAACGGGTTTCCACAAAGTGTCAGAAATGCACCTCGATGCGGACAACGCTAGAAGTGGTGCATTTCGCCCGCGATCGGGGTCCGGCGAATGGGGCACCGGTGTCCCCCGGGCGGCGCACCGCCGGGGGACGGGTGCTCCTATCCGTCCGCCGCGCCGGGGAAGAGATCGAGGAACGGTGCGGCGGTGGCGGAGATGCCCCGGCCGAAGGGGGAGTCGAAGTCCCAGATCAGGAAGAGGAGGAAGGCGATCAGCACGCTGAAGAGGCCGGCCAGCAGGAGTTCGCGGAACGTACGCCGGATCTGCAGGGTGAAGATCAGCCCCACCGTCACCAGCGCCCCCGTGATCAGCCCGAACCAGACGACGCCCGGCATCGTGGCACCGGCGCTCTGCCCCCGGGCGTTGCGGGCGTCGTCGGCTGCGGCGACCTGGTCGACGAGCGGTTGATAGGCCTGCCCTTCGTGGTCCGTCTTCGGCCGGTACTCCGTGACGTCGGCGCGCAGCTGTCCGAGAAGCTCGGCGCCCCGGTCGCTGAGCGTGCCGTGCTTACTCATGGTCCGCCACTCGTCGTGCACGACGTAGCTGACGTAGGCGTCGACGTCTGCGCGGATCCGGGTACGGACGTCGGCCGGGTAGACGGACGAACGCACGCTGACCTCGTGCAGCGCCTGGGCCTCCTGGCGTACGTACTCCTGGGCGGCGCCGCGGCCCTCCCACACGCCCGCGATGGCGAGGCCCAGCACGATCGCGTAGACCACCCCGATCATCATCGTCATGTACTCGATGACGTCAGGGGTTTCGGACGGATCGTCGTCCTCGGGCAGCCGGCGGTTGTTGAGTACGGCGATGGTCAGTACGACGGTGCTGGCCGCGGCCATGGCGAGGGTGAGAACCAGCCATTCCGACATGAGTGCCTCCGGAGGTCATCGGGAACGGGGCCGCAGCACGGCGACGGCGAACACTGCGGGGGCTGTGATCATCAAGGTGAGTGTGACCAGGGAGGTATGGCGTTCCGGTGCCTTCCGTACGGGTCTGCGGTACGAGGGGAGTGCCACGGGCGCGGGGGGCGCCGGGCGTGCGGACGGGGAGGGCGTGGGTGTCGGAGACGGGGTGGGCTTTGGAAGGGGTGGGGGTGGGGGCGGTGCGGGCGCGACCACGGGTGGTGGTGGCGGAGGTGGTGGAGGAGGTGGTGGAGGGGGAGTTGGCGCAGGAGGAGATGGAGGAGGCGGAGGCGGAGGCGGAGGTGAGGGCGGAGGCGTGGGCTTCGGCTTCGGAGTCGGCGGGGGAGCTGGCTCGGGTTCCGGACCCGCGTGGCAGGCCCCGTCGCCGCTGTCCGCCACCGCCGATCCGCCGTCACCGTCACCGATCGAGGCATACGCGCAGCTGTCGGCCACCGCCGGCGCCGGGGCGGTCAACAGCCAGGTGAGGGCGACGGCTGCGGTGAGCCGCCCGATGAGTGATCCGTACACGACGGGGAGCATGTTCCGGGCCGTGGCCGGACACGCCGGACATCCGCCGGATTCCCCTGATGGAGGGGACCTGGGGCACTCGAGGTTTGCGGCTCGGGAAGAATCTGCGTACGCATTGAACAAAGAACGGCCCGGCGCCCGTACCTAGGGCCATGAACGGCGCGCACCCGCGCCGCAACTGGCGGAAGTAACACGGGAGTTGACATGAACACCTGGCGAAACGCCTCGCTCGCGGTGACCGCGGTGACTCTGTTGGCGCTGACGACGGCGTGCGGTCAGGACAAGGGCACCGAGTCGCCCAACGGGCAGAACGTGGGCAACGCGAGTCCGGCCGGTCAGGCCGCGGACAGCTTCGGATCGGACAGCGGATACGGCTCCGGCGCGGCGGCGGAGCCCGCCTCGGCCGAGGAGGCAGGTCAGCTCGCCGTCCGGGACAGCGAGGAGCTCGGCAAGGTCGTGACGGACAGCGAGGGATTCACGCTCTACCGATTCGACAAGGACACCGCGAGCCCGCCCAGGTCGAATTGCGAAGGCGACTGTGCGAAAGCCTGGCCGCCGGTACCCGCGGGCAATGTCACCGCCGCGGCCGGGACCGATGCCGCTCTGATCGGGAAGGTCACCCGGGCCGACGGGGTGCAGCAACTCACGCTGGCCGGCCGGCCGATGTACCGGTACGCCAAGGACGCGGCGCCGGGCGACGCCGAGGGGCAGGGAGTGGGGGGAACCTGGTTCGCCTCGGCGCCCAACGGCAAGAAGGCGGCGGTGAACGCCGACGGTCCTTCCGGCGCGCAGCCGGCGGGCCTCGCGGGCCTCTCGGTGCGCAAGGATCCGGAACTCGGCGATATCGTCGTGGACAAGCGGGGGATGACGGTCTACCGGTTCAAGAAGGATGTCGCGTGGCCGATGAAGTCGGCCTGTACCGGAGCCTGTCTCTCGAAGTGGCCGGTTGTCGCACCTGTCGAGAAGAATGATGTGAAGGGTGTCACGACGAAGGGTTTTGTCACATTCGACCGGCCCGACGGACTCAAGCAACAGGCCGTCGACTGCTGGCCCGTCTACACCTTCTCCGGAGACGTCAAACCCGGTGACACCAACGGCCAGGGCGTCGGGGGGACATGGTACGCGGTTTCCCCGCAGGCCAAGCTGGTCGGGGCGGCGAAGTAGTCCGGAAATAAACTTCTTGCGTGATCCCGTCGCCGAATGTCACGGGCAGCGACGGGACGGTTGCACATGCCACGGGTGTGTGACCAATAACGGACCGCTAATTTCCGTTTCCGCTCGCTCTCCTGGCGGTGGGTCAGTAGCCTCTGGTCAATACTGACCATGAACATGGCCGGATCACCGAGGCGACTTGTTGGAGACATCGATGGAGCGTCCCGCCTGGGCACCGCAAGGCATTGACATTTCAGTGCCGAGCGTGTCTCGAATGTATGACTTCTATCTGGGCGGATCGCACAATTTCGAGGTGGATCGGGAAGCGGCCCGCAAGGCCATGAAGTTCATGCCGGGACTTCCCAAGATCATGCAGGCGAACCGCGCCTTTATGCGCCGGGCCGTGCGCTTCGCGCTGGACGAGGGCGTCACACAGTTCCTGGACATCGGTTCCGGGATACCGACCTTCGGAAACGTTCACGAGGTCGCCCAGACGATCGACCCGCAGGCCAAGGTGGCTTACGTCGATCACGATCCGGTGGCGGTCGCCCACAGCCAGGCCGTGCTCGAAGGCAATGACCGCGCGGTCATCGCCACCGCCGACCTGCGCCGTCCCGAGGAGATCCGCGACCACCCCGAGGTCTCCAAACTCCTCGACCTGGACCGTCCGGTGGCGCTGCTGCTCGTCGCCGTACTCCACTTCGTCGAGGACGCCGACGACCCGCACGCGGCCGTCGCCGCCCTGCGCGACATCCTGGCCCCCGGAAGCCTGCTCGTCGTCACCCACGCCTCGTTCGAGGGGATCCCGTTGACGAGGGAGGAGGCCGGCGGCACGGTGGGGGTGTACAAGAAGATCCGCAGCCCGCTGGTCATGCGCTCCCGCGACGAGGTCGGCCGGTTCTTCGACGGCTACGAGATGGTCGAGCCCGGACTGGTGTCGATGCCGAGCTGGCGCCCGGAGAACCCCGCAGCGCAGGACAACGAGGACCCATACGCCTTCTCGGGCTTCGCTGGAGTGGGACGCAAGGCGTGAGTATTCCCGCCCAGGCGTCCGGAGCTCCGGACGCGGAGCCGGACGGTCCCGAGGACCGGCTCCGGAGATTCGCCACGATCTGGAGCCGGGCGATCTTTCCGTCGACGGCCACCTCCTTGACCCGGCCGGAGTTCGAGCAGCATCTGCTCCCACTGGCCCGTGCGCTCAGCGACACACTGCACGCCCGCCCCTTCGATCCGGCGTCCGCGAGCGGGGTGGGCAGCGCCCTCGTCGCAGCGCACTGCACGGACCCGGACGCGCTCAGCTCCACGCTCGGCGTCGTCGACTCGTATCTGGTGCTCTACTGCGGAAGCAACGGCCCGGACGCGCTCTCGACCGAGGACAGCCGGTCGCGCTGCGCGCGCATCCAGCACGCGGTCGCGGGGGGTTTCTCCCAGGCGCTGCGCGAGCGGACGCTCGCCGAGCAGGAGGCGATCGCCCGCTCGGCGCTCACCGCACGCTCGCACGCCGAACAGGCCCTGCATGCGACCGAGGCGCGCTTCAGGGCCGTCTTCAAGGACGCGGCCATCGGTATCGGGATCGCCGACCTGGACGGCAATGTGCTGGAGATCAACGACACCCTCACCCGGATGTTCGGCGGTCTCGAGAACCACGTCCTGAGTCACCGCGTCAACGAGTGGGTCCATCCGGAGGACTCCCCGCAGGTCTGGAAGTACTACAACGAGCTGGTCCGCGGCGAACGCGAGCACTACCGGGTCGAGAAGCCGTACTACCGCAACGACGGCACCGTCCTGTGGACCAATCTGACGGTGTCTCTGCTGCGCGACTCGGAGGGCCGGCCGGAATACCAGCTGGCCCTGATGGAGGACACCACCGAGCGACGGCTGCTCAATCTGCGGCTGCGGTACGAGGCCACGCACGACGCGCTCACCGGCCTGCCGAACCGGACGCTCTTCTTCGAGCGCCTCGAGAAAGCGCTCTCGGCGGGTGACGGAAGCCGCTTCGGCCTCTGCTATCTGGACCTGGACGGTTTCAAGGCGATCAACGACAGCCTGGGCCACGCATCGGGCGACCGGCTGCTGGTCGAGGTCGCCGACCGGCTGCAGAGCTGTGCGACCGCACCCGGCGAGATGGTGGCGCGCCTGGGCGGCGACGAGTTCGTCGCGCTCACCACGGGCGCCGAAACCGAAGAGGAGGTCGACGAGCTGGCGTGCCGGATCCTCGGTGTGCTCGCCACGCCGATCCGGATCGACGGGCGCGAGCTGACCGTTCGCGGGTCCATCGGAGTCGTCGAGGGGCCGGCCGGCGAACGCAGCGCCGCGGAGGTGCTGCGCAGTGCCGACATCACGATGTACCGGGCCAAGTCCGCGGGAGGCAACCGCTTCGAGCTCGCCGATGCGGAGGCGGACGCCCGCGCGATCACCCGGCACGGTCTGACCACGGCGCTGCCGGCCGCGCTGGAGCGCGGCGAGTTCTTCATCGAGTACCAGCCGCTCGTGCACCTCGACGACGGTTCGGTGCACGGCGCGGAGGCGCTGGTGCGCTGGTGCCACCCGCAGCACGGGGTGCTGGGGCCCGACCGGTTCATCACGCTCGCCGAACACACCGGGCTGATCGTGCCGTTGGGCCGCTGGGTCCTGGAGGAGTCGGTACGGCAGGCGAACTTCTGGCAGGAGCGGCACACCGACGGCGGTCCGCTGCGGATCAACGTCAACCTCTCGCCGGCCCAGCTGCACCATCCGCGGCTGGTCGCGGAGACCGTCAACATCCTGGAGCGCTCGGGTCTCGAACCGGGGGCGCTGTGCCTGGAGGTCACCGAGTCGGCGCTCATCGGGGCGGACGAGGACCTGCTGAAGCCGCTGCGGCAACTGGCGGAGATGGGCGTCGACATAGCGCTCGACGACTTCGGTACGGGGTACTCCAACCTGGCGAACCTGCGGCGGCTTCCGGTGAGTGTCCTGAAGCTGGATCGTTCCTTCACCCAGGGGATGCAGCACCATCCGGCCGACCCGGTGGACCTGAAGATCGTCGAGGGGATCGTCTCGCTCGCCCACAGCCTGGATCTGGCCGTGACGGTGGAAGGCGTGGAGACGAGGGCCCAGGCGGATCAGCTGCGGCAACTGGGCTGCGACACCGCCCAGGGCTGGTACTACGCGCGCCCCGGCGCGCCGGACCGGATCCACTCCCTGCTGCTGGCCGACGCGGTGTGAGGCGGCCGTTCCACATGCATGCCCCCGGCCGCCGGATCAGGTCCGTCCGGCGGCCGGGGGCGGGGTCTGTGCCCTGCTGGCCAGGAGTACCCGCTGCAGCTCCCGCGCCGCCCGTGGCGGAGCCACGTCGCTGCGGTGCGCCAGGGCGATGGTGCGGCGCAGCCCCGGCCGCGCCAGCGGTGTCGTCCGCAGATCGTGGCCGGCCCGGTCGGCGACCATGCTCGGGACGACCGCGACACCCAGGCCGGCGCGGACGAAGCCGAGTACGGCGTCCATCTCGCCGCCCTCCACCGTGAAGGACGGTTCGAAGCCCGCGGAGCGGCAGGCGGCGACCGTGAGCTCCCTCAGGTCGTAGCCGTGCCGGAACATCACCAGGGGCTCGCCCTGAAGATCAGCGATCCGGACACTGCCGCCCCGGCCGGGGCGCGGGCCGTCCGTCGAGGAGACCACCACCAGATCCTCCTGGAGCAGCTCGACCGTGGTCAGCGCCGGTGAGGCCGCGGGCAGCGGCAGCACCACCAGGGCCAGATCGAGCGTGCCGCGCGCCAGTTCCCGTACCAGGTCGTGCGAACCGCCCTCCTCCAGCAGCAGCTGGATCCCGGGGTGCAGGTCATGGAAGGCGCGCAGCACGTCGGGCAGCAGGCCCGTGCAGATGCTGGGCGTCGCGCCCAGCCTGACCCGGCCCCGTCGCAGCTGGGCCAGCTCCTGGACCTCGTGCCGTGCGGTGTCGGCGTCGGCCAGGATGCGCCGGGCGAGGGGCAGCAGGGCCTCGCCCGCGTCCGTCAGTGCGATGTTTCCCCGGGCCCGGCTGAACAGCTCGGCACCCAGCTCGTTCTCCAGGGCCCTGATCTGCTGGGAGAGCGAGGGCTGCGAGACGTGCACCGCCTCCGCGGCGCGGGTGAAGTGCCTGGCCTCGGCGACCGCCACGAAATACGTGAGCTGCTGGAAGTGCATACACGCACCCTACCGCCGATGATAGTCAAAGCCTATGGAGATGAGCTGTTCCATGTCTTGGACTGATCGGGCCCTTCGGCCCTAGCGTCGTGTCCATGGCATTGGCAACACGGACGGACCGACGGCCGTCCATGACGCGCACGCTCTGGGACTCGTCCGTCGGCAAGAAGACGATCATGGCCGTGAGCGGTCTGATCATGCTCCTCTACTTGGTCGTCCACATGGTCGGCAACCTGAAGATCTTCTTCGGGGCCGACGAGTTCAACGGCTACGCGCACTGGCTGCGTGTGATGGGCGAGCCGTTCCTGCACCACGAGTGGGCGCTGTGGATCGTCCGCGTCGTGCTCGTGGCCGCGGTGGTACTCCACGCCGTCTCCGCGTACCAGCTCAGCCGGCGTGATCTCAGGGCGCGCCCCGACAAGTACGTCCACAGGAAGCCGCGCGCGAGCTATGCCACCCGCACCATGCGCTACGGCGGCATCATCATGGCGCTGTTCATCGTCTGGCACATCCTCGACCTGACCACCGGCACCGTGCACTCGGGCGGATTCCAGTCCGGGCACCCGTACCAGAACGTCATCGACACCTTCTCCACCTGGTACGGCAACGTCATCTACATCGTCGCCATGCTCGCCATGGGGCTGCACGTCCAGCACGGCTTCTGGAGCGCGGCGCAGACCCTCGGTGCGGGCCGCGCGACCCGCGACCGCGTCCTGAAGACCCTCGCCAACGTCCTCGCACTGGTGCTGACAGTGGGCTTCATCTCCGTACCCGTCGCCGTCATGACCGGAGTGGTGAGCTGACATGAACGACTACACCGACTACGTGACCGGCGCCCCGGTCATCGACACCAAGGCCCCCGAAGGGCCCGTCGCCGAGCGCTGGGACACGCGCCGCTTCGAGGCCAAGCTGGTCAACCCGGCCAACCGCCGCAAGCACACCGTCATCGTCGTCGGCACCGGCCTGGCCGGCGGTTCGGCCGGTGCGACGCTGGCCGAACAGGGCTACCACGTCGTCCAGTTCTGCTTCCAGGACTCGCCCCGCCGGGCCCACTCGGTCGCCGCCCAGGGCGGCATCAACGCAGCGAAGAACTACCGCAACGACGGCGACTCCGTCCACCGGCTCTTCTACGACACCGTCAAGGGCGGTGACTTCCGGGCCCGCGAGTCCAACGTCCACCGGCTCGCCCAGATCTCCGTCGAGATCATCGACCAGTGCGTGGCGCAGGGCGTCCCCTTCGCCCGCGAGTACGGCGGCCTCCTCGACAACCGCTCCTTCGGCGGCGTCCAGGTCTCCCGTACCTTCTACGCCCGCGGCCAGACGGGGCAGCAGCTGCTCCTCGGTGCCTACCAGGCGCTGTCCCGGCAGATCGCCGCCGGCAACGTCGAACTGCACTCCCGCACCGAGATGCTCGACCTGGTCGTCGTCGACGGCAAGGCCCGCGGCATCGTCGCCCGCGACCTGGTCACCGGAAAGATCGAGACGTACTTCGCCGACGCCGTCGTACTGGCGAGCGGTGGCTACGGCAACGTCTTCTACCTCTCGACCAACGCAATGAACTCCAACACCACCGCCATCTGGCGCGCACACCGGCGGGGCGCGTACTTCGCCAACCCCTGCTTCACCCAGATCCACCCCACGTGCATCCCGCGCACGGGCGACCACCAGTCCAAGCTGACCCTGATGAGCGAATCGCTCCGCAACGACGGCCGCATCTGGGTGCCGAAGGCCAAGGGCGACGACCGTCCCGCCAACGAGATTCCCGAGGACGAGCGCGACTACTACCTGGAGCGCATCTACCCCGCCTTCGGCAACCTCGTGCCCCGCGACATCGCATCCCGCGCCGCGAAGAACGTCTGCGACGAGGGCCGCGGGGTCGGACCCGGCGGCCAGGGCGTCTACCTCGACTTCGCCGAGGCCATCGAGCGGATGGGCCGGGCCAAGGTCGAGGAGAAGTACGGCAACCTCTTCGACATGTACGCGCAGATCACCGCGGAGAACCCGTACGAGACCCCGATGCGGATCTACCCCGCCGTGCACTACACGATGGGCGGACTCTGGGTCGACTACGACCTCCAGACCACGGTCCCGGGGCTGTTCGCGATCGGCGAGGCCAACTTCTCCGACCACGGGGCCAACCGGCTCGGCGCCTCCGCGCTGATGCAGGGGCTCGCCGACGGCTACTTCGTCCTGCCGTCGACCATCAACGACTACCTGGCCCGCAACCCCCACCACGACGAGGTCGACGCCTCCCACCCCGCCGTGGAGGAGGCCGTGGCCGAGACCGAGGACCGGCTGAACCTGCTGCTGGCCGTCGACGGCGACCGCACCCCCGATTCCTTCCACCGGGAGATCGGCGAACTCATGTGGGAGTACTGCGGAATGGCCCGCACCGAGGAGGGGCTGCGCAAGGCCCTCGACCGGATCCCCCGGATCCGCGAGGAGTTCTGGCGCCGCATCAAGGTGCCCGGCACCGGCGAGGAGTTCAACCAGTCGCTGGAGAAGGCCAACCGCATCGTCGACTACCTGGAGCTCGCCGAGCTGATGTGTCTCGACGCGCTGCACCGGGCGGAGTCCTGCGGAGGTCACTTCCGCGAGGAGTCGCAGACCCCGGACGGCGAGGCCGCCCGGCGCGACGAGGAGTTCTCCTACGGCGCGGCCTGGGAGTTCACGTCCACCGGCGACGCCCCCGTGCTGCACAAGGAAGACCTGGTCTTCGAGTACGTCCACCCCACTCAGCGGAGCTACGCATGAAGCTCAACCTGCGCGTCTGGCGCCAGAAGAACGCCGACGCCCCCGGCGCCATGTCCACCTACCAGGTGGACGGCATCTCGCAGGACATGTCGTTCCTGGAGATGCTCGACACCCTCAACGAGGAGCTCATCCTCGCCGGCGACGACCCCGTCGCCTTCGACCACGACTGCCGTGAAGGCATCTGCGGCGCGTGCAGCCTCGTCATCAACGGCGACGCCCACGGCCCGGAGCGCACCACCACCTGCCAGCTCCACATGCGGTCCTTCGAGGACGGCGACACCATCGACATCGAGCCGTGGCGGGCCTCGGCCTTCCCGGTCGTCAAGGACCTGGTCGTGGACCGTTCGGCTTTCGACCGGATCATCCAGGCCGGCGGCTACATCTCCGCCCCCACCGGCACGGCACCCGACGCGCACGCCACGCCCGTGCCCAAGCCGGACGCCGACTTCGCCTTCGAGCACGCCGAGTGCATCGGCTGCGGAGCCTGCGTCGCCGCCTGCCCCAACGGTTCGGCGATGCTGTTCACCTCGGCGAAGGTCAACCACCTGAACGTCCTGCCGCAGGGCGCCCCGGAGCGTGAGACCCGGGTCCTGGACATGGTCGGTCAGATGGACAGTGAGGGCTTCGGTGGCTGCACGCTCACCGGGGAGTGCGCCACGGCGTGCCCGAAGGGCATCCCGCTGCCGTCGATCTCGGCGATGAACAAGGAGTGGCTGCGGGCCACGCGCAAGGTCCACCGCTGAGCGCGGTGACCGGCTCCCGGTCCCGGAGGCCGCCCGCCTCCGGGACCGGGAGGTCCTGTGTGTGCGGCAGGGTCAGGAGGTCACGGAGAGATCGTCCCCGTAGACCGTGCCCTGCCCGTACCAGCCGTGCAGATAGACGGTCACGGTGCCGCTGGACCCGGTGGTGAAGGCCACCGACTGCTTGGCGTATCCGCTCGACGAACCCCAGGTGCTCGCCGACGCGCCGCCCCGGACACCGAGGTATCCGTAGCTCCCCTGCACCCATCCCTGAAGCGTGTACTTCGTGTTGGGGGACAGGGTGAGCGTCTGGGTGCACTCGCCGGTCTGCGAGGACGTGGCCGCAGCGGCGAGGGCGTGAGTGCCGCCGTGCACCGGGGTGGAGACGACCGCGCCGCCGGACTCACAGGTCCAGGGGCCGAGCGAGCCGGTCTCGAAACCGCCGTTCACCAGCGAACCCGTGCCGCCGCCCGGACCGGACACCGTCAGGGTGAGGCTCGCCGCGTGGCTGAGCGTGCCCGACGCACCGGTCACGGAGATCGTGTAAGTGCCGGGCGTGGCCGACGCCGACGCGTTCACGGTGAGGGCCGACGTGCCCCCGGCCGTGACCGACGCCGGGCTGAGCGCCGCCGTCACACCGGCCGGCGCCCCGCTGGTCGTCAGCGCGACTGTCTTGGCGCTCCCCGAGGTGACCACGGTCTTCACGGTGGCCGTGGTCGAGCCGCCCGGTGCGACCGTCGCCGATGCGGGGGTGACGGCCACCGAGTAGTCGTCCGTCACCGGACCGGTGCCACCGCTCGTGAACGGGGCGAAGGTGTGGCTGAAGTACCAGGTGTCCTGGGCGATCCCGGAGCAGGTGTCGCTCCCGCCGGTGCCGGGGCAGCCGCCGTTGTCGCGCTGGAGAGCCCAGAACGACAGGGTGCTGACGCCCTTGGAGACGGCCCAGTTGTAGACCGAGGTGGCGTCGGCCGTGGTGAACGTCTCGGCCGGGCCGTAGTCGTCGATGCCCGGCATCTCGATGATGCCGGTCATGCCCCACAGTTGCGCGTCGGTCTTCGACGGGTACAGATCGGCGAGTTGGCCCTTGAGGCCGGTGATCGACGTCTGGGTGTCCTGCGCCATGTTGTGCGAGGCGCCGTCGTAGTAGTCGAACGTCATGAGGTTCACGACATCGACCTTGGCGCCGTTGGACACCGCGTTCTCCAGGACCGCGAGACCGCTGTCGGCCAGACCGCTCGTGGTGGTGGGCAGGGTGTACGAGATCTGCACCGAGCGCCCGTTGGCGGCCGCCCAGTCCTGGACCTTCTTGATCGCCTTGTTGCGGCGGTCGATCCCGGCGCTGTTATCCAGGGAGTTGTCCTCGATGTCCATGTCGAGGCGGGACACGTCGTAGGTCGTGATGACCTTCTCGTACGCCGCCGCGATGGAGTCGACGTTCGTACAGCTGTCCGCGATCTCGGTGCCGCCGTTGTCGGCCGAGTAGCCGCCGAACGACGGGATCACGTCGCCGCCGCGCGAGCGGATGGTGGTGAAGTCGGCGCCGAACTCGGACTGGGCGATGGGGGTGCCCGAGTCGCCGTTCCAGTAGGGGGTGCAGGAACCGCGGGCCTCCGTCTGGATGAAGGCCATGGTCAGGTACTTGGCGCCGGACGCCTGCGAGAGCGCGGCCGGGCTGTCGCCGTTCCACGCCTCGAAGTACGGGGCGAAGACGTGCGCGGGCAGGGGGGTGGCGGCGGTCGCGGCGGCCTGTGCGCCGGCGCCTGATCCGAGGACCAGGCCTGCGGTCGCGACGACGGTGGCCAAGGCGCTCAGGACGGCGCCGACTGTTCTTGGACGTCTCATGGGGCAGCTCCCAGCGGGGTGGGACAACGGGGTATCGCACGGGTCTGCCGCGCCCGGTGAGGGGCGCGGCCCGTTCCTGTGATTCCCGGCCGGGGTCACGTGCCGCACGGAGAGGAACGACCGTGAGGCATGCCCATGATTGGTCTGGACCAGCTAACTGTCAACGTTCTTTACTGTTTCATTCCTCTTTGCTTGCCGGGGCGCACAACTCATTTGTCTTGCTGAGGAGTTGTGGCTATTCGAGGTGGAGTGCCGCCCGAAGGTACGCCGCCGTCCGGCTCTCCCGCGCGCGGGCCACGTCCACCGGCGGTCCGGAGGCCACGATCCGGCCACCGCGGTCGCCGCCGCCCGGCCCGAGGTCGATCACCCAGTCGGCGCCCGCCACCACGGCCATGTCGTGCTCCACGACCACCACGGTGCTCGCCGCGTCGACCAGCCCGTGCAACTGCCGCATCAGCACCTCGACATCGGCCGGATGCAGCCCCGTCGTCGGCTCGTCGAGCAGGTACAGGGTGTGGCCACGACGGGCACGCTGCAGTTCTGCCGCCAGCTTGATCCGCTGCGCCTCGCCGCCCGACAGTTCCGTCGCCGGCTGCCCGAGCCGCAGATAGCCCAGCCCCACGTCGAGCAGTGTGCGCAGGCTGCGCCCGGCGGCCGGCGTGTCCGCGAAGAAGCCGGCCGCCGACTCCACCGTCAGGTCCAGCACCTGAGCGATGTTCAGCCCCCGCAGGGTGACCTCCAGCGTCTCCGGGTTGTACCGCGCGCCGTGGCAGTCCGGGCAGGGCGCGTACGTGCTGGGCAGGAAGAGCAGCTCCACCGAGACGAACCCCTCGCCCTGGCAGGTCTCGCACCGCCCGCCCGTCACGTTGAAGGAGAACCGGCCCGCCCGGTAGCCCCGCTCGCGCGCCACGTCGGTGGCGGCGAACAGCTTGCGCACGACGTCGAAGAGCCCGGTGTACGTGGCCAGGTTGGAACGGGGCGTACGGCCGATCGGCCGCTGGTCGACCTGGACCAGGCGGTCCACCGCATCCAGCCCCTCGGCCGAGGCGCATCCGGGCGCCGCCCGCTCCGGCCGCGGCTCCGAAGCGTCCGCGGTCCGCCGGTCGGCCAGCACACCCGCCAGTACCTGGCCGACCAGCGTCGACTTGCCGGAGCCGGAGACGCCCGTCACGGCCGTGAACACCCCGAGCGGGAAGGCGGCGTCCACACCGCGCACGTTGTGCCGGTCCACCCCGTGCAGCCGCAGCCACCCCGAGGGTGTGCGCACCTCGCGTTCGGGGACGGGGGCGTCGTCGAAGAGGAAGCGCCGAGTCGCCGACTCCGCGACGTCGGCGAGCCCGGCCGGCGGCCCGCTGTGCAGCACCCGGCCGCCGTGCTCACCGGCCAGCGGCCCCACGTCGACGAGCCAGTCCGCCTGCCGCACCACATCCATCTGGTGCTCCACGACGAAGACCGTGTTCCCGGCCTCCTTGAGCCGGCCGAGCACCGCGAGCAGCGACTCCGTGTCCGCCGGGTGCAGTCCGGCCGACGGCTCGTCCAGGACGTAGACGACCCCGAAGAGCCCCGACCGCAACTGGGTCGCCAGCCGCAGTCGTTGCAGTTCGCCCGAGGACAGCGTCGGAGCCGTGCGGTCCAGACTGAGGTAGCCGAGTCCCAGCTCGGTGACCGTTCCGATCCGGGCCAGCAGATCCCCCGTCAGTACCCGGGCGGTGTCGTCCCCGCCCGCCGCCGACAGCACCTCCGCGAGTCCTGTGAGCGGAAGGCCCGCCAGCTCCGCGATCGTACGGCCCGCGAAGGTCACCGCGAGGGCCTCGGGCCGCAGCCGGCTGCCGCCGCAGACCGGGCAGGGAGCACTCGTCAGGAAGCGCTCGGCCTTCGCCCGAAGTGTCCGGCTCCGGGAGTCGGCGAAGGTGTGCATCACATAGCGCCGCGCGCTCATGTACGTACCCTGGTAGGGGCGTTGGATGCGGCCCGCATCGCGCACCGGATGGACCGTCACCACCGGCTGCTCGTCGGTGAACAGGATCCATTCACGGTCGGCCGGGTCGAGCTCGCGCCACGGCCGGTCGATGTCGTAGCCGAGGGCGTCCAGTACGTCGCGCAGGTTCTTGCCCTGCCACGCCCCCGGCCAGGCGGCGATCGCCCCGGCCCTGATCGACAGCCCCGGGTCGGGGACCAGGAGCTCCTCGGTGGTGCTGTGGACCCGGCCGAGACCGTGGCACCGGGGGCAGGCCCCGGCGGCGGTGTTCGGCGAGAACGCGTCCGAGTCCAGCCGCTCGGCCCCCTCCGGGTACTCCCCGGCCCGCGAGAACAGCATCCGCAGGGAGTTGGACAGGGTGGTCACCGTACCGACGGACGACCGGGCGCCCGGTGCGGAGCGGCGCTGCTCCAGCGAGACGGCGGGCGGCAGTCCGGTGATCTCGCCGACCTTCGGTGCACCCACCTGGTGGATGAGCCGCCGGGCGTACGGCGCGACGGACTCGAAGTAGCGGCGCTGGGCCTCCGCGTAGATCGTCCCGAAGGCGAGCGAGGACTTGCCGGACCCGGAGACGCCGGTGAAGACGGTGAGGGTGTCGCGTGGGATGTCGACCCGGACGTCCTGCAGATTGTGCTCGCGTGCGCCGCGGACCCGGACGTACGGATCGTGGGGGGTGGCCATGAGGGTGGGGCTCCGTACGGTTCGGGGCGGGCTGATCTGGACAAACGGTTTGATTCTAGGCTTCGGTGCGCGGCCGGGAAGCGCGGAGGCCGACCGGTGTCGCGGTTTGCGCCGTGCCGGGTCGTCGAACGCTGTCGCACCTTGGTTTGCTGGGCGCATGAGAGACGACGCCCGGCCGTTGGCCGTATTCGATCTGGACGGCACGCTCGCTGACACCGGCCACCGGCAGCACTTCCTGGAGGGGCCCCGGCGCGACTGGGCCGGTTTCTTCGCCGCCGCGCCCGACGACCCGCCCCTGCCCGAAGGCGTACGGCTCGCTGTGAGCAGCTCCGAGGAGTGCGAGGTCGTCTACCTCACCGGACGCCCGGAGCGCTGCCGCAAGGACACCGTGGCCTGGCTGGCCCGGCAGGGGCTGCCCGAGGGGCGGCTCCACATGCGGCGCAACGACGACCGGCGGCCGGCCCGCAGGACCAAGCTGGAGATCCTGAAGCGGATGGGGCGGGACCGCGAGGTGCGGATGCTGGTGGACGACGACGAGCTGGTCTGCGACGCCGCCGAACAGGCGGGATTCACGGCGGTGCGGGCCCGCTGGGCGCAGACCTCGCCCGCGTTGAAGGACGCTCAGGAGCGCGAGGGGCGCACCTGAGCGAGGGCGGGAGCCGTCTGTTGTGCGGGGCCCGGGGGTGGCCGTTGCTGCCGGGGACCGGGGCCGGATCCGTCACTCCTTGTCGTCGAGCCTGAAGCCCACTTTCAGGCCGACCTGGTAGTGCTCGATCTGGCCATCTTTGATCTGTCCGCGCACCTGGGTGATCTCGAACCAGTCGAGATTGTGCAACGTTTCCGAGGCTCTTGCGACGCCGTTGCGGATGGCCGCATCGACGCCCTCATGGGAGGTTCCTACGATCTCGGTGACGCGATACGTGTGATTCGACATGATGTGTCCCCTCTCGTCCCTACCAAGGTGCCCCACCTTGGCGCGGTTCGCGAGAGGTCGCGGAGCGGCGGTCCTTCCGGAACGGCCCTTGACCAAAGTATTGGTCCATACCAAAATCCAGCCACGCCCGTGCGAGCGCAGCCCGCAGTCCCCCACACCGGGTCCGCAATTTTGTCCTGCCGTTTCGCAGAAGGTGACCCTCGTGAAGAACCGCATGCTTGTCGGAGCCATCGCCCTGATTTCCACCGTTGCGCTGGGCGGGTGCGGAATGATCCCCGGGTCGGACGGTTCGGGCGGCAAGAAGGTCACGATCTGGCTGATGAAGGACAGCGTCAGCGCCGACTTCCTGGAACGCTTCAAGAAGTCGTACGAGGAGGAGCACTCCTCGGTCGAACTGGAGTTCAAGATTCAGAGCTGGAGCGGAATCGGACCGAAGGTTCTCGAAGCCCTCAGCGGTAAGGACACCCCGGACGTCATCGAGGTCGGGAACACTCAGGTCGCCCAGTACGCGGAGAGCGGCAACCTGCGCGACCTCACCCTGGAGTCGATGCGTGATCTGGGCAGCGAGGACTGGCTGCCGGGCCTCGCCGAGCCGGGCAGCATCGGTGGTGTCCAGTACGGAATCCCGTGGTACGCGGCCAACCGTGTAGTGATCTACAACAAGGACCTGTTCGAGCAGGCGGGAATCAAGAGCCCGCCGAAGACGCGCGCACAGTGGATCGAGGACACCGGCAAGCTGAACCGCGACGGCAACCAGGGCATGTATCTGCCCGGCCAGAACTGGTACGTGCTTGCGGGATTCATCTGGGACGAAGGCGGCGAACTCGCCAGCGACAAGAACGGCGACTGGCAGGGCACTCTGGGCACCTCCGCCGCGCTCAAGGGCATGGACTTCTACTCCGAGCTCCAGGCGCTGGGCGACGGCCCCAAGGACGCGGACGAGGAAAAGCCCCCGCAGAGCGATGTGTTCGCCGAGGGGAATGTCGCGCAGATCATCTCCACCCCCAGCAGCGCGACACTGATCGAGAAGGCGAACCCCGAACTCAAGGGAAAGCTCGGCTACTTCCCGATACCGGGCAAGACCGCGAAGGCGCCCGGTTCCGTATTCACCGGCGGCTCCGACCTGATCATCCCGCAGAAGGCGGACCAGCGCAGCGCGGGGTACGAGGTCATCAAGGCGCTGGCCGGGGCGAAGTGGCAGGAGGAACTCGCCAAGGCCATGAGCTACGTTCCCAACAAGCCCTCCCTGGCTCATGTCATCGAGGGTGAGCAGAGCACCGCCGCGATGGCCGAAGGAGCCGCACGGGGCCACGCGACCCCGAACTCGCCGCAGTGGGCGGCCGTCGAGGCCGCCAACCCGATCAAGCCCTTCATGACGGCGGTCCTCCAGGGCGGGGATCCCGCGACCGAGGCGAAGACCGCGTCCGAGAAGATCACCGCGCTGCTCGCGGGCAGCTGACCCGGCAGCCGTCGCACACCCCCGCGCGGTACGGCGGGGTGACCGCGCCCTTGCGGGGTACGGCGGTCCCCCTCGCGCAGCGGGGTGCGGCAGGACCGCCGCACGGCACCGCGGGGTGCGGCCGGCCGCAGCGCACCGCGGGATTCAGCCGTCGCACATCCCGGCTCTCCATGGTGGTCACGTCGAATCCAGCCGGTCACGGAAGAAGTAGGAGGGGCCGGGTCCCGCGACTGCGCGGGGCCCGGCAGCCGCCCTTGCCGACCCGTCCCCGGAGTCCGTCATGCATGTGCTGCCCACCGCTTCCCCTGCCACCCCCGCCGCCGTCCCGTCCGTTCCGGCGCAGCAGTCCGACCGGACCGTCACCGACGGGCCGCCGCGCTACCGGGTCTCCCTCGCCGTGGACCAGGCGGAGATACGCGCCGCCCAGCGGCTGCGCCACCAGGTCTTCGCGGCCGAGTTCGGCGCCCGGCTGGACGGCCCCGAACCCGGCCTGGACAGCGACGCCTTCGACGCGTACTGCGACCACCTCCTGGTCCGGGAGGCGGCCACCGGCAAGATCGTCGCCACCTACCGGCTGCTGCCGCCCGACCGCGCACGGATCGCCGGACGCCTCTACGCCGAGAGCGAGTTCGACCTCACCCGGCTCGCGTCCGTCCGTGACGACCTGGTCGAGGTCGGCCGCTCGTGCGTCCACCCGGCCCACCGGGACGGCGCCGTCATCGCGCTCATCTGGGCCGGTCTCGCCCGGTACATGGAGCGCAGCGGACACAACTGGCTGGCCGGCTGCTGCTCGATCTCCCTGTCCGACGGCGGGACGGCGGCCGGCCGGGCCTGGGAGACCGTACGGACGAAGCACCTGGCACCCGAGGAGTACTGGGTCTCCCCGCACCGCCTCTGGCAGCCCCCGGCCGCGCTCCCGGACGGTCCCGGAGGGCTGTCCTCGCTCCCGCCCCTGCTGCGCGGCTATCTGCGGCTCGGCGCGCGGGTCTGCGGAGCACCGGCCCACGACCCCGAGTTCAACGTCGCCGATCTGTACGTCCTGCTTTCGCTGCGTGCCACCGATCCCCGCTACCTGCGCCACTTCCTCTCGCTCGCCCCGCAGCAATGAGCACCTGGCTGCCCGTCTCGCCCTGCACCCCGCCCGGCTGCGCCACCCACGACGGCGCCGCCCGGCACCCGGTCCCGGCAGCGGCCCTGCTGCTCGCCGGCTGCGCGCTCACCCTCACCGGCGCTCTGTGCGCCCCGCCCGCCCTGCTCCTGGGCCGCGTCCGCCGGGAGCGGCTGACCCGGGCGTGGGCGCACGGGGTGCTCCGCGCGTTCGGGGTGAGGATGCACGTCGTCGGCCGGCCGGAGGGACACCGGGACGGGCCTGGGGTCCTCGTCGTGGCCAACCACGTCTCCTGGCTGGACATCCCTCTGGTCGCGGCAGTGTGTCCCGGCCGGATGCTGGCCAAGAGCGACATCAGGAACTGGCCGCTGCTGGGACCGCTGGCCGCGCTCGGAGGCACCCTCTTCGTCGAGCGCGAACGGCTGCGCGCGCTGCCCGCGACCGTGCAAGCCCTGGCCTCGGCGCTGCGGGGCGGGGCCAGGGTCGTGGTCTTCCCGGAAGGCAGCACATGGTGCGGCCGCGGGCCCGGCGGCCGGTTCCGGCCCGCGGCCTTCCAGGCGGCGATCGACGCCGAAGCCGCGGTCCAGCCCGTCCGCATCCGCTACCGCGACGCTGCCGGGGTGCGCGGGGCCGCCGCGGGGGCCGCCGCGTTCGTCGGTGACGATCCGCTGGCCGTGTCCCTGTGGCGGGTGGTGCGGGCGGCCGGACTGACCGCCGAGATCCACGTCATGCCGCCGATCCCGGCGAGCAGCGTCCACGGCCGCCGCGCACTGGCCGGACTGGCTCAGTCCACTGTGGCCAGCGACAGCGCGAACCTGCCTGCCGAGTCGGTCCACCACTGACTCAACCGAAGGCCCGCAGCGGCGAGTTCATCCCGCACACCGTCCTGGCGGAACTTCGCCGACACCTCCGTCCGCACCTCCTCACCGGCCTCGAACGACACCAGCAGATCCAGTTCCGGAATCTTCACCGTGAGCGCCCGGCGGGCCCGCAGCCGCATCTCGATCCACTCCTGCTGCGGGTTCCACCGGGCCACGTGCTCGAAGTCGTCCGGTGCGAAGTCGGCGCCCAGCTCCCGGTCGACGACCGACAGGACGTTCCGGTTGAAAGCGGCCGTCACTCCGGCCGCGTCGTCGTACGCCGCGACCAGCACCGCCTCGTCCTTCACCAGATCCGTCCCGAGCAGCAGCGTGTCACCGGGGGAGAGCAGCGACCGCACCGAGGAGAGGAACGAGGCCCGCTCGTCAGGCAGCAGATTGCCGATGGTGCCGCCGAGGAACGCCACCAGCCGGGGACCCGGAGTGGCGGGCAACGACATCTCCGCCGTGAAGTCGGCGATCAGCGCGTGCACGGACAGCCCCGGCCGCTCCTCCAGCAGCGCCTTCGACGCGCCGCGCAGCGCGCTCTCGCTCACGTCGACCGGCACGTAACTGTGCAGCTCCGGCAGCGAGTCCAGCAGGTGCCGGGTCTTCTCCGAGGAACCCGATCCCAGCTCCACGAGCGTCCGGGCACCGGAGGCGGCGGCGATCTCGGCCGCCCGGTCGATCAGGATCTCCCGCTCCGCGCGCGTCGGGTAGTACTCGGGCAGCCGAGTGATCTCCTCGAACAGGTCACTGCCGCGGGCGTCGTAGAACCACTTGGGCGGCAGCGTCTTGGGGAGCCGGGTCAGACCGTGCAGCACATCGGCGCGCAGCGCCGCGTCCGTCGCGTCCACCGGCAGGGTACGGGTCAGCAGAAAGGGACTCACTCGGTGGGCTCCTTGAGCGGGGTCAGCAGAACATCGGCGCGGGTCGCGGTCAGCAGCGTTCGGTCGGGGACCTCGCACCAGCGGGGATCGTCGTCGTACGGCTCCGAGGCGACGACCGTGTGCCGGCCGGGCTCGGCCAGATACCACAGGGTGTCTCCCCAGGCCGTCGCCACGATGGTGCGGCCGTCGGTGAGCAGCAGGTTGAGGCGGGAGCCGGGTGCCGCCTCGGCGACCTCCCACACCGTGTCTGCGACTGCCTGCGGGAGCGCGTCGCCCGCCGCAAGCCGGTGCTGCACGAGCGCCCACACCAGTGCGGAGTCGCAGCGGGCGGTGAGCCGGAGCAGCTCGGCCGGGGGAAGCGTCGCCGCCAGCGGGGCCACCGATCCCGGCCAGCCCTTCACCGCTCCGTTGTGGCTGAACAGCACACCGCCGCCGCTGAAGGGTGCAGCCGCCGCCTCGCCGTCCGGGTCCGCCTCGGTGGCGTCCCGGACCGCGCCCAGCAGGGCCTGGCTGCGCACCACCCGGGCCAGATCGGCGAAGGTCTGGTCGCCCCAGATCGGGCCCTGCCGACGGTACCGGCCCGGGACCGGGTCCCCGTCCGCGTACCAGCCGACACCGAAACCGTCCGCGTTGACGGTCCCGTGCCGCTGTCGGCGCGGCTCCCAGGACTGCCGGACCAGTGAGTGCACCGGCTGTGTCAGCACCACGCCCAGGGGCACCTCCGGCCCTACATAAGCGATATGACGGCACATCAGAGATCCCTGGCCGTACGGAATCCGGAGAAGATCTGGCGCCGCACCGGCAGGTCCCAGTTGCGGAACGTGCCCCGGCAGGCCACCGCGTCCACCGCGAACGATCCGCCGCGCAGCACCTTGTGGTCCGGGCCGAAGAACACCTCCGAGTACTCGCGGTACGGGAACGGCGCGAAGCCCGGATAGGGCAGGAAGTCGCTCGACGTCCACTCCCACACGTCGCCGATCAGCTGACCGGCACCGGACGGTGAGCGCCCGGCGGCGTACGCTCCCGCGGGTGCGGGCCGCAGATGGCGCTGCCCGAGGTTGGCGCGCTCCGGAGTCGGGTCCGCGTCGCCCCACGGGTAGCGCCGGGAGCGCCCGGACGCGGGGTCGTGGCGGGCCGCCTTCTCCCACTCCGCCTCGGTGGGCAGCCTGCGGCCGGCCCAGCGGGCGTACGCGTCCGCCTCGTACCAGCTCACGTGCAGCACCGGCTCGTCCGCCGGGACGGGCTCGGTCACCCCGAAGCGGCGGCGCAGCCACTGCCCGGCCTCCCGGTGCCAGAACAGCGGCGCCGCCAGCTCGTGCTCACGCACCATCGCCCATCCCTCGGACGCCCACCAGCGCTGCTCCGTGTAGCCGCCGTCCTCGATGAACGCCCGGTAGGCGCCGCAGGTCACCGGCGCGGTGTCGATGAAGAAGCCGGGGACCTCGCGCCGGTGCGCGGGACGCTCGTTGTCGAGTGCCCACGGCTCTGTCGAAGTGCCCATGGTGAACGGCCCGCCCGGGACGAGGACTTCCGCCGGAAGGGAGGTCGCGTCGGTGGCCCGGGGCGGCTCGGGCGCGCTCAGCGCGGCGGGGCCCGAACGCAGCTGATGGGTGATCAGCATGGTCTCGTCGTGCTGCTGTTCGTGTTGCGCGATCATGCCGAAGGCGAACCCGGCCCGCAGCAGCGGGCGGCCGCCCAGCGGCGTGGACTCCAGTACGTCCAGGGCCCGTCCGCGTACCTCCGAGGCGTAGGAACGGGCCTCGGCGGGCGCCAGCAGCGGAAGGGAGGGGCGGGACGCCCGGGGATGCTCGAAGGCGTCGTAGAGGCCGTCGATCTCCGGGCGCATGGCCTCCCGGCCGGCGACGCCGCGCAGCAGCCACAGCTCTTCCTGGTTGCCGATGTGCGCGAGGTCCCAGACCAGGGGCGACATCAACGGCGAGTGCTGGGCGGTGAGTTCGTGATCGTCCACACTGTCGGTGAGAAGTGCGGTGCGCTCACGGGCGGTGAGCAGCGCGGCGAGCGCGCGCTCCCTGAGGACCTCGGGGTCCTGGGCGTCCGGGCTCTGCGGCCCGTACGGCGAAGGTGCGGGGGAGTCGGTCATGAGAGGGTCCCCTTCGGGTGGGCCGAACCGTGGCGCCGGTCCGTTGTGAGCAGTTCCCGCAGGTCGTCGGCCGGGCAGCGGCCCCGGGCGACGTAGCGGTCGCGGAAGCCGGCCACCGCGTCCCGCACGGCCTCCGTGGCGCCCATCCGCGGGAGTGCCTCCAGGGCCAGCTCGAAGCAGGTGGCCGCCGCCGCCCGCAGCTCCGGATCGGCCAGCCCGTCGCGGGCGGCCGCGACCCAGAGCGGATTGCGCGGTGCGGCCAGGGGGCCCGCCGTCTCGGCCAGGGGTTTGACGGTGCGGTACACGGTCTCGGCGGCCTCCGGGTCGTCGAACAGGGCAGTGGTGACGGCCAGCGGCACGATCCAGCCGTCGTCACCCGGCTGCGCGTCGATCATGCGCAGCTCCAGATGTCCGCGTGGGCGCACCGGCGGGAACAGCGTGCTGATGTGGTAGTCGAGATCGTCCCGGACCGGGCGCTGCGGTGCCCCGTGGCGGATCCAGTCACGGAAGGTGAGCCCCTTGGGCACGGTCCACGGCCCCTCGTCACCCCGGATACACATGACGGGCGTGTCGAGGACGTAGGCGGCCCAGGCGTCCCGGGGCGGCAGCTGCCCGGCCGGGGCCAGCGTGCGCAGCGGATCGAGGTCCGCCCACAGCGACTGACGCGTCGAGCGCCACGGCGTCGGCCTCCCCAGCCGGAAAGGCGAGTTGGCGAACGCCGCCACCAGAACCGCACCCAGCAGATGGGACAGCTGCCAGCGCCGCCCGTACCCGAGCGGTCCCGGCTCCTCCTCTCCGGCGTCCAGGCACACCTGGACGGACGCGGTCGTGCACATCATGGCCCGGCCCGCCGGGCCCGACCGGTCGAACGCGAGCTCCATGGCGTCGTAGCGGGGCCGGTGCAGCAGCCGGTTCGGCGGATTCCAGGGATCGACGCCGAACCCGGCCGGAGCCAGGTCCAGCCGGCCGAGAGTGTTACGTACGGCGACGAGATCGGCGGCCGTGTCGTTGATGCACGCCATGAGTGATTCGGCAGGGCGCGAGCTGAGTTCCAGCTGACCGCCGGGTTCGAAGGTGAGCGCCGCGTTCAGGGGCAGCGCCCGGACGGCCGTCGAGGCCGCTTCGAGACGGTGGTGCGGGACAGGAAGGTGAGGCAGCTCGCGATCGTGCAGGAGCCATTCGAGCTCGACCCCCACGATGCGAGGCGGTCCTGTCTTGAAGCAGATACATCGCAGTAAATCCTCCGCCTCGCCTTCGCCGATGGGCGTGGCCTGTTCGGGCGGACGGTGTTCGCCGGGTGCGTCGGATGACATGGCCGGGCCTCCTGTTCCGGTGCGTCCGTCCTACCCAAACCCCTGTCGGGAGATCGCACAAGAGTGCCTTGTGCGTCGGAAAATCACTTGCGTCCCTGCCGTGGAGGCGTCGACGATGCCCCGTATGCACCATAAGGGGGAGGGCCGATGAGCGCCCGGCTGCGCGGCATCGCGCGAGAGACCGAGGCCATCGTCGAGGCGGGCCGCTACCGCACACCGCAGGGCCGGGAGGTCGGCATCGAGCGTGCGCTGGCCGCCGCCCTTTCGGGCACCAGGCTGTACGGCCCCGAGCCGGTGCATGTCGCCGCGCTGGACGGGAACCGCACACCGCGTATCGAGGTGACCGGAGAGAGCAGCCTCCGTGCGGCCGCCCGGATGACCGGTGAGGGACCCGGCAAGGTCGCCGTCCTGAGCTACGCCTCCGCCCGCAACCCCGGCGGGGGGTACCTCAACGGGGCGCAGGCGCAGGAGGAGGCCCTGTGCCGCGGGTCGGCCCTGTACGCGACGCTGTTGCGGACCCCCGACTACTACGCCCACCACCGGGCCGAACGCAGCGCCTTCTACACCGACCGGGTCATCCACTCACCGGGCGTTCCCGTCTTCCGCGACGACCGCGGACGCCTTCTCGACACCCCGTACACGGCGGGATTCCTCACCTCGCCCGCACCCAACGCCGGGGTGATCCGCAGCCGGACCCCGGAGCTGGCGCACCACATCCCCGCAGCCCTTGCCGCACGCGCCGAACGGGTGCTGGAAGTCGCTGCGGTGCGCGGCTACCGCAGGCTGGTGCTGGGAGCCTGGGGATGCGGCGTGTTCCGCAACGACCCGGCCGAGGTGGCGGGTGCCTTCCGTGCCCTGCTCACCGACGGCGGCCGCTTCGCGGGCCACTTCGAGCAGATCGTCTTCGGCATCCTCGACCGGAACGAGGACTCGCCCACCCGCGCCGCATTCGATCGCATGTTTGATTGTGGGGGTAACTCTCACGCTGACGTTGAGCCATAGGGTTCGCCGTCAGGCGGAGCACCGGGCCTGGACCGTTCGGGTCCGGCGGGCCCGTCACGGCGGCGGGCCGGCGGCGTCCGTGACCGGGCGAGGCTGCCGTGACGGACCCGCCGGCAGCCGTCAGCGCCAGTCGTAGAGCTCCCGCAGCCGCCCGACGACCAGGTCGAACCTGTCCCGGTCGAGCGCGCACGCCTCACGCCGCATGCCGTCCTCGTGCACCCGCAGCACCCGGTCCAGATCGACCCAGGACGGACGGCCCGAGCTGTCCCAGGGGCCCGCTCCCAGCGCCACCCATTCCCGGTCCTGGTCATGCTGCTTACTGGACAACTGCACGGCGAGCAGGGTGCCTGCCGCCTCGCGGGCGACCACGAGAACCGGACGGTCCTTGCCGCGCCCGTCGTTCTCCTCGAACGGCACGAAGGTCCAGACGATCTCGCCCGGATCGGGGTCGCCGTCCCGGTCGGGGGCGTACGAGGTACGAACGGGACCCACGTCGCGCGGGTCGGCCTGGGAGGTTGCGGCGGGACCGGCCTGGCCGGGGAAGGCGGCCGTGCCGTCATTGCTGTCGCTGCGGTGCTGGATGGTCATCGCAACACCGTAGGACCTGCACGGCTCCTCGTGGGGAGCGGGTCCGCCGTACGGTCCGCGGACCGCGACCGACACACCCCCGCATCCGGCGCGTCCGGACCTCGACCTGAGGTTCACACCCGGTCCGGGCCCCGGCGCGTCCCCGTGCCGAACGGGTCTGGAAGACTGCCCGACGCCATGAGTCAGTTACCCAAGCAGCCCGCCGAAGGCCCCGTTCCGACCAGCGCCGACGTGGCGCGTCTCGCCGGCGTCTCCCGGGCCACCGTGTCGTACGTACTCAACAACAACTCGGCCGTACGGATCAGTGATCCGACCCGCCGCCGGGTGCGGGAGGCCGCCACCGAACTCGGCTACGTACCGCATGCGGCAGCCCGTAGCCTGCGCGCCGGACACTCACGCATGGTGCTCCTGCCGACCGCGAACCTCCCCTCCGCGCCGCTGCACCACCGCTTCCTGCACGGGCTGGAGTCCGGCCTGCGCCGCCTCGACTACACCGTCGTCCAGTACGGCTCGATCGGCCTGGACCCGGGAGACGCCGCCCGTGCCTGGGCCGAACTGCGGCCGGTCGCCGTCATTGCGCCGGCGTCGGTCCCCCTTGCCCCGCAGAGCATCGCCGTGCTCCGGCGCTCCGGCGCGAAGGCGGTCATCACCCTCGGGCCGCAGCCGGTGCCCGGCGCCCACGCGCTGATCACCGATCAGCGGGAGGTGGGCGGCAGCGCCGTCCGGCACCTGCTGGAGCGCGGCCGGCGCCGGATCGGCGTGGTGATGCCCGCAGAACCGGGTCTCGACCTGTTCGCCGGCCCCCGACTGGCCGGTGCCCGGCAGGCCGCCGCGGCAGGCGGGGCCCGGATCGAGGAGCTCCCGCTGCGGTACACGGAGGAATCGGCTGCCGGGCTGGCCGCCCGTTGGCGCACACTCGGTCTGGACGCCGTCTTCGCGTACGACGACAGCTACGCGATGCTGCTGATGCGGGCCCTCCAGGACGCAGGCGTCGAGGTGCCCGCGGAGACCGCTGTGGTCGGCGCGGACGATTCCATGCTGGGAAGGCTGCTGCGGCCCAGGCTCAGCAGCGTACGGATGGAACTGGCCACGTTGCAGCCGCTGGCCGACCTCGTCGACCGGCTGGTTCAGCACCCCGGGACGGAACCGGAACGGCACGACCTGCTGAGGGCGCGGACAGTCCACCGCGAGTCCAGCTGAGACGGCCGCCAGCGCGGCGACATGCGCGGCGGACGCCCCTTGCTTAGCGTCATGACCATGAGCCATCCGCAGAGTTACGAGATCCTGCTGGTCCCCGCGTTCACCGACCGCAAGGGCACGGCGGACAAGGGAGCAGGCGCGAAGGATTCCGGTGCCGGGGAATCCGGGTCCGGTGATGCCGGTCCCGGAGATTCCGGCGACGTCGGCGAGGCCGGCGCGCAGGACGCCGGGGTGCAGGAGGCCGGGGCCGAGGAGCCGGCGACGGAGGACTCGGACGCCCTGGACTCGGACGCAGAGGGCTCCGGCAGCCGGGCTGTCGGGAGCGTCCGTCCCGGCACGGCCATCCGCTCGGCGGTCGTGGCCGCCACCGGTGAGACGGGCGAGTCCGGCTACCCCCGTTACGCCGGCGACGGCATGGTCGCCGACATCGACCCCGTGACGCACACCGTCGAGGCGCTGCTGATCGACGGATCGGAGCTCGACTACGGACTCTCGGTCCGCGTCTCGGAGCGGAAGGCGGACGGCTGACGCCGGCCTGCTCCCGGCACCGCGACAGTCAGGGCCCGGCCGGGGGCGGGCCGGGCCGGGCAGTAGCGGGGGCGGGGCCCCGTAAATATTTTTCGTGATAAGGTGCACCAAGGGAATTGGGGACGGAACGGAA